>JAJBTP010000376.1:4255-5657 GCA_020860805.1 Tannerellaceae bacterium
TTTACTATAAAAATCCTGCTAAAGACAAAAAATGTATTTTAAATAAATTGTTTCGATTGACTGTAGACAATTGACAATTAAAGAAATATAAATGACAAACGGAGGCTTATGTAGATATACAATGAGACTCCGTTTTTATTCGTATATAAACTTATAAAACGTATGTTACAAAGAATCCAGACTATTTATTTGTTAGCTATACTGGTTTTAATGTCCGTTCTGATGTTTGTATCGTTAGCGGATGTACAAATCAATGCTGATTTTTTTAAATTCGATGTATCGGGACTTACGACGGTAGGAACAGAAAGCCAACTGGTTTATTCTACCTGGAGTATTCTTGCATTGAATGTAGTTATTGTGGCTGTCGCACTGATTACTATTTTTCTTTATAAGAAACGTATTCTACAAATACGTCTTTGTGTATTCAACGGCTTATTGATGGTGGGATATTACGCCTTGTTTGCCTTTTTCTGCTGGAATCTTTCCAAAGGGTTGGAAACAGGTACGATTCATATTACGTATAAATTTGTGCTGGCTTTTCCTCTTATCTGTATAATCCTGGATTATCTGGCTATCCGTAATATTGGTGCAGACGAAGCTTTGGTGCGTTCGTTAGAACGCCTGAGATAAATAAAAGGAACTAAGTTTCTGTACAATCCGGAATTGTCATCCAAACAGTTCCGGATTTTTTATTGTGCTATTGGTTGTGAGAGTGTTGGTCAGAAGGTTGTAATATTTATCCTTCCCGTTTAATAATCTCTTTGCTTTTCGGATTCATGCGTAGGAAGTCGGGGCTAATAGGATAGGCGGTCATTAAATTTTCATCAAATGGTTGTAACAATCCTTCTATCTCTTTTTGAGTGAGTTTAGGGTCTAACCATATTTTCTCGTCTTCCCGGTGGATAAGAGCCGGCATTCTTTTCTTTGAATTATGTACCCATGCCATTAATGGGTTGGCTTCTGTTGTTATTTGCGAAAATGACAGGATGCTACTATTGGTTTCGGTATCGTGCCAGCTGGCATATATACCAGCCATGGAAAATATTTTTTCGTCTTTCAGATGAATATAATAGGGAATTTTTTGTTTGCCTTCGTGGCGCCATTCAAAGAATCCTGTAACCGGAATTAAACAACGCTTGTTCCGGATAGAATATTTATAGGATGGTTTAGTAAAAAGGGTTTCTGCCCGGGCATTTAGTGTTTTGGAGCGAATGCTTTTGGCATCTTCTTCACTTTTCACCCAGTAAGGAATTAATCCCCAGTTAAACAGCTGGATTTCCTGGTCGGCTGTAATAATGGGATAGCGAGGGTAATTAAAAGCATTAATGTGATAAGTTTCCGATATAATCTCTTCTGCTATCTCTATAATATCAGCTTTTCTTCCATATCGTCTGACCAGTTC
>JAJBTP010000254.1 GCA_020860805.1 Tannerellaceae bacterium
CTTTATAAACTTATCTTTTTTGTATCTGCTCCAGAATAAAGGGGTCTTTTATTTTAGTATCTTCTGCAAACAGAATAATTTTGGAAATGATTTCAGCCGTTTTGGGGTCTTCATCCACAAACGGAAGGAAGAGTTTACCCCGGTGTTGTGAATGAACCGGTAACACATGAATGGCTGCTCCGGCTTCTGATGGATTACTCCACTGCCCAGATGAATGTTGTAGTTGCCCAATTTACCTTCAATGAAGGCATGGCTTCCTTTCAAACGTACATTTTCCAGACGGAATAATGGTAGGGTAAAGCCAATAAGGGCGCTACGCATTTCTATGGTAGAATGACTGGTTTCCGGGTCTACTTCTCCGGCATGAGCCACACTGACAGCAAGATCTACATCCCGCATGATTTCTGAGAATAGGATATCCGGTATCTTTTCTATTTCCACCGCCTTACCGGTTTTCCGGTCATAGAATGCCACCCATTCCAGTGTCGGTGCTTCTATGTCAGATGGGCTGAACCAGTCGGCCTGCGCATAAATACTGGCAATGAGATTCTCTTTATAATATACTTTCTGTAAACCCGCTTCATAATTGGCAATCCAGCGGCGGCTTTTCAAAACGGCTACTGTCTTCTGCGGTTGTATCTGGTTTCCGGCATACCGTAGCGAATGAACCATCGGTTTTTCTTCTTCTGTTTTTACATACAACTCACGGAACACCTGTTTAAAGGGTTGTTTTGTTTGTTGATCAAACAGGTACTTCTGGTAGTTATACCATACCTCCTGCTGGTATAAATCCACGACATGGGCGATACGGATTTCCGATTTATCTTCCAAAAGCGTTGGCTCATCTTTATAATCCAGCAATCTTCTGTTCCGGTAGAAGCCGGTCTTTCCTTCTTTAGTAACAAACACCAAATCTTTCAATAAAGGCCATATTACCGGATTTTCCGTTAGTTCCATCAACTCACCGGAAAGGAACCAGGTCTGATCCTCTATCGACTGTTCCAGCATTACCCGGGAACGGCTGTACTGGTCTTTCAGCTTTTTATGAATCGTTTTGAGTTCATCGATGTATTTATTCTTTTTCAGTTTCGCCGGGGTATTGTTTAGAAATTTACCGTCTTTCAGATAGCATACGGAAGATTTACCCATTTCGTCTATCTGAACAAATACGTCTATCCCTTCTATTGTTTTCGGTGTAAAATAAGAGGCCATGTCTTTAATCAGACGGGTTTCCATGCTCCATACCAGCCGGGTTACATCATCGTAACCGGCATTCCGTGCCAGATTCTGCATACCAATTTCCACAGCTTTCTTTTCGCTGTCCTGCCGTTGTGCTCCGAATTGTTTGCTTTCTTTGAGGAATTGCTGTAAATATTGATAACGTTCCGGCAAATCTTTCTTCGAACGTTTATTGAGTGGAATTAATGTGTAAGCCATCAGCAGGTCTTTATTCCGTTTGGCTTCTATTTCTTTCCGTACGGCTTTGATATCCAGTTTACCTGTCACCGCGTCGGCAAATTTCCGGGCACGGGTATGTGCCGTACCGGAACAGATATATTTTGCTGCATCATATACTACGTCAAACCGTTTGTCACCTATCTCTTTGTAAGCATCCTAGAACCATTTGATATCAAAGGCTCCCAGTTTGAGGTCTCCCGTATCAATGGGCGTATATCGGGCTATGAGTGCTTTTTTCTGTTTATCAAAATATTCGTTCATATGAGCATGGAAATAATAAGCGGCACTTTGTAATCCTTTCCAACCGGTATATTCTTCAATTACCGGTAGCCACTGTGTAGCGTACATAGCTGTTTCAATCAGCCTGTTTTCCGTTATATCTGTTCCTTTCAACAAGGTTTTTAGCCGTTTGACATCGTCACCTTCCGCCGGGTGACAGATTTGAAGCAAATGGCAAAGCACTTCTTTTTTTGGTAAAGTCGCTGTTGTAATGATGGCCAGTCCGGTCAAACGTATCTTTTCCCATCGCTTTCAGCAGAACCACCAGAATGTCCATCCCTTCAATCCGTTCCAGCCTCATGGCAAATTCAGAAACCGGTGTCGGTGAATCACCCCGTTTTAATTCAATATCCAGAATCCGGCGTACCACTTTTTCATACACCTGTTTCATTTTTTCGCATCCATGCCGGTGGTAACTGCAAGGATTGTCCTTGCGTTTCAGATCTTTAAACTCCTTGATAAAATTCATGAAATCTTTAAATGCTTCAGACAACATACCACTGCGTTTTATCCAGTTGTCACCTTCCTGATTTAATTTCCATACTTCGTAGGAATTGAATAATTTCCGTATCAGTTCTTCTTCCGGAATTAATCCTATTTCATATGCAATGGCCAGGTTTTTATGCTTATATCCACGACACTGGAGGCAAAGGGTGGTTCTATTGCCATATAATTCAGCGCTTTGTAACAGGCATAATGAATGAAGAAATAATCATGGAATTCTTCATTAGTTTTCCAGTAACGGTTTGATAACCAGAAATCGACACCATCACTGAATAAAACAGACTCATACCGGGTTTCTTCCTGATAGTATCTTTTCGTGGTATAAGGAAAGCTGAACCAGTCTTTCTCCATGAAATTTAATTCGGGATTAAAAACGGTGTATACCGGTTTATTTGTTCCGGAATTTCCATCTTTGTTTTTTCATCCTGAAGATACATAAGTGATTGGGGGAAAACCTGCCGGAAAGCAGCAAAGGCTTTTTCGTTGTCTTTAAATGTGGCAAACCAGATTTGCAATAACTTTTCTATAGGGTTTTTATAGCCTAATTTGCGGACAGCTTCCGCACAGGCATACACATCCATTTCATAAAAATCGTTTATCCATTTCCCGAACCGCTCTTTCCTGAATTCCAATTCCCGGGTATGGCGAAAGATGAAATCCATTTGTAGCAGGATATAGTAGCTTTTTATCTCTTTTTCATAGAACTCTATCCATACTTCCGGTAACGGGAAACGGTCAATCATCCGTTTTTCATTCTCTTTCCCTTTCACTTCATAAAAACTATCTCCCAGCAATCTTTGTGACCCCCACCGGGCTGTGTATTCATACTCTGCATGCTCCTTTAATACCCCGATTAGCTTTTCAAAAATGGCTACAATACCGGATGCATCTAATGGGAAATATTTTTTATATCAAAGCTGGGTTCCAGCGGAAAGGTAGGCATAACAACTTCAACTTTGTTTTCAATAAGCCCGTATCCGTTTTCTCTTTTATAAGTGACTTCTCCTTCCGTACTTCCACCTGTCGCTTTCGTTAGTTCTTCAATCAAAATGAGTTCTTTGGATGATGCTTTAGGAAGATTTTTCAATATAGGTTTTGCCTTTTCTGTTATTTCTTTGTATTCCGATTGGTCTTTGAGTTGCATTAGTATATCCATCCCTCCCAGACGTTTATCCACCAGCTTATCAGCTAATAGTCGTTCTACAGTTCCGGACAACGCTTCCGGTGTTTGTTTTAATAATAGTTTGATAAGATTCTGGCGCAAATTTCCCGCTTTAAAACGTAACATATCTTCCAGTTGCAGATAATGCTCCGGCTGTAAAGGAAACTCTTTGAGTATTTCATACGCTGTATTCCGGGGGAATTCGGCCCGATCGCCCAACTCCTGCACAACTGTATTGATCTGTACCGGAGTTGTCGGAGGCGACAATAATGCCCGCATTAGCAAACGGCGGGTGGTGTCTTCCGTCCATCCGATATATCCGCAAAGTTCATCAGCCAGTTCCTCGTCTTTTATGACATATACCAGAAGAATCATTTTATCCAGCACATCGTTCTTTTTCAGCTTTACAGTATACCACGGGAATAGGTAAGGAGAGAATATCTCTTCTTTTTTACCCGTTCTGCTACCTCTTTCAACTGGAAATAGACTTCACGCCCTTTTTCCTCGTCCGGGAAAAAGTCGGTTGTTTCATAGACTATCCGTTGACCACCCCAAATCAGGCCATTCAAAAGCAATCCATTCATCAGGTGATCCAATATGCCGGGCATTAGAGAATCTTCTTCCCGGTATTTTGCCAGCATCACCTGCCCTAACCGGTTCCGGAGGCCGGAATTCAACGTATTGGATAGAAAATAAGAAACTGTCTGTACCTTATGTTTGATTCCTTCTTCCAGAATTTGCATGATATAGGTTTCAGCTTTTTCTATCGAATAAAATCCAACCGACCACAATGCAATATATACTTCCAGGGTATCTTTGCTTTCCAGACAATTCAGCGCATACTGTTTATCTGCCAGGCAGAGATAAATCAGGTCCATAACTTTCTGATTCACCCGATCTTCGTTGCCTCCCTGGAATAATCCGGTCCAGGTTCCTACAGCCCGTTTAATAGAGGAGAAGCGTTGCAAATCATTTTTTCGTAGTATATCAAACATATATAAGAACGCTTCCGGCCGGCCATTATCCATTGTTTCTACTATGGATTGCCGTAGGCCTTCCTGTAACCGGGCGGCAAGCAGTAACTTTCCTGTCAGTTCATATAATTCCCGGTTGCTGCTTATGAATATAGCTGTCAGTAACCGGTGTGTTATTTTTCCATCTTCTGTAGTCTCTCTGGTCAGAATATTTTTAATAGCTTCAATGACTTTCTGATTCCCTTTTTCAATCTCCACAGCTAACACAATAGAAGGATTAGTCAGACTTAACAGCCGTTCCTGCTCTTCGGTGACTCCTCCCTGTAATATCGTTTTGACGGACAGTTCCGTAGCGGCTATGGCAAAGAACTGGTATAAATCCCGTATGATTAACCGGGAGAAATGCAATTTTACATCCGTCGAGCGTAAAGAGCGCCGGTAATACCCGATACTATACGGAATCCGGGTACACATTTCTACCCACATCATAAAATTGGCAGTCTGTTCTTCTCCCAGGATATATGCTACTGCTTCTTTTACCGGACCGGTAAAGAATTCTTCTACAGTTTTTATCCTATGTGTATCTATCCAGTCAAAGAAAAAGGGTTGTATATCTTCCGCATTCCGTTTGCGGGTACTGAGTCCCTGTAATAATTTTTGTGTAATTTCTTTGATGGGTTCCTCCAGCTTTTCTACTCCGTTCTCAATGCGTGAACCATATTCAGCACCCAGGCAGACCCCTTTAATGGTATTAAAATAATTCATGATAAAGCTATTATTTGTTTATTTATAATAAAGAAGAAATTTTTTCTTTTTGTTTAATTACCACATTCTTCCGGCCAGCATAGTCAATCCTATAAAAGTCAGCCGGTCACCATCAGCCAGTTGTATACTTTGTTCTTTCCGGATGAGCTCCTGCTCATTTAAAAAGATACGATATAAACCATCCTCAAAAGAGAGAATCGCATGGGTAGTGGCTTCTGTTACATCTGCTTTCTTTTGATTGTAATGAAGTCCAAATCCAACTTTACCGGCTTCAGCCTGATCGGTTATTTGTTGGTTAGTCAGATAGGTTAGAAAAGTGTTTTCTTCAGGACAGTCATTAAACTCTGCCACCTGTTTCCGGACGATTGCAGTAATTAATTCCTGCACTGTTGAAGGAGTAGTATCCAATTTAAACGGTTTTTCCCGGATTACATCTTTTCTTTTTCCTAATTGTTTTAAACGGATAAATAGTATCATACTTTATAATTCATAAAAGGCTATCTATAAC
>JAJBTP010000511.1 GCA_020860805.1 Tannerellaceae bacterium
GAGGACTCTACTCTGGATTTTCGCAGTAGATCCTCGATTCCAATTTCCAGCTCCATAAGTGTAAATCCTTTCTGTTACGGAACGATAGCGCCCAGCAGACCGACGGTCTTCAGAACTCATATAGAACTGAAGCCGGTGGCTTGCATGATTTCAAATTCAATTCTCACTTCTATCAGCCATTATCAATGCTCCTATTATCATCCATCCACTCTTACCTCGGATTCATATTCTCTGCCTTTATAAATCTGAGTTATGCCATCTGTGCTTTCATATCTGCAATAAAATTTGGTTTTTGCATCTCGATCAGATATCCTGAATGAATTCTGACTGTCTGATTCGCCTCTGTCGTAATTTCCACAGTATACCATCTTTCTGTTATATTATACATCTCAACTAATTGATATTGTTTAATGTTTACAACAGACTTTGAGTCTCCCTTATCTGTATAATATATTAGCTGTTTTTTAATCGGTAAGCCTACAGCTTTTCGGATAAGCTTTTCATTATCATCCGGATTTTCACAACCCGAATATATTTTTCAGAATCAAGAATTATATTATCACTTCCAACCTTTACTTCTTGAATCATACCATTTCCTCCTCAGTCAACATTACGGTTCTTACCATAAAAGATTCTCCCTTGATCTAAGTTAGCCCGATACATGCAAGCCTTAGAATATAACTTATTCTTATGGACACATTTCCTTGCATCTGAACATTTTTCAAAAGAACTACAACATCCAAATTTAGATTCCTTTGAAACATATCCATTAATACAATAAATGGTATGCTTACGAATATAATCAACAATATACGGAGAAGTATCTTTCATTCGGATTCGAATCACTCCATTTTTACAATCAGATTTTGTTCTATTAATCATAATTGCATCGTGTGGTAAAAAAGCATGCAGATCGCCCTCTTGAGTGTCTTTAATTGTTATATCCAAATCATCTGGTCTACTCTGAACTGTACTATAAGCAATCGTCATCACCAGTTTAGTCATTTCAGGTTTCTCATTTGGCATTTGAGGATAACTCGGCTCCCATATACAAACAGAATGACTAATTAGCTTATTTTTCTCCATTTTTCCATAGTTATCTGCGAGATATAATGACCCCACTGGCAATTCATACTCTTTTACCAACTCATTAAGCATGTCACGTACAGCTTGTTTCCATTCCCCCTTCTCTAAAGAAATTCTATTCAAGATACCTTCCTCGTATATTTCTTCTGAAACTATACCCTCGCAAGGATGATTTGTAGGATTCGCCTCTTGGCAGACTATATCTTCAGGAATTTCTTTTTTCTGACTTTCTCCATTCTGACGAATTATCAACAAACAAGGGATAAAGTCTTTTTCCTCTATGATTTTAATGTCTAATCCTTTGTCACTCAACTCCATGGCCTTTTGTATCTTACTTCCATAATTGCCGGTTTTCCAATTGTCGCTTCCTTTCGAACCAACGACAACATAATTGGTCGCTTTTTTTACAGACTTATCTATAATCCCACCAACTTCCTCAATAAGCTTACATACATCAGAGCGATTCCCATAATCAAAATCACCTGTAACGCAGACATGTTGCTCATAAAGTGATGTAATTTCTTCGTGACAGCTACGGCAACTAACCGGATCAACAAACTCTGTAAATAAAATTTGTAATTCTTCTAATTCATCTGATGTAACTTTGCCATCTTCTAAGACATTATCCAATGCATTAAATACTCTGTCGAATGGATAGTTTCCTTGCAGATCCCTATGATTTTCCATCCACCCCTTTAAAAAGGTAAATTCTGTGAGTGATACGTTTCCATCTTCAATGATCGATTCCAACACATTCTGTAATTCCTGAAGGGCTAGTGTTTCAGCGGTGTAATGAATCGTGTAGCTTCCCTTCCTGGTTGTTCCTTTGCGAAAAGCATTGTCTCCATATTCTGTGCAAAGCCTATCATAACAGTCCTTAGTTAGATAACAGTCCTTAAGAGCTCTGTGCTCGCCGGTCGTATTAAGCGAATAATACTTACTAATGGTCCCTAATTTATGATCATTCAACATAGTTAAGCATCTTCTTGCCACATGCAAAATATCAATGTAATTATTTCTAAATGAGACCTCTCTATACTCTGTCAGATAATCATAAATAAGATTCATATCAAATGCTGCATTATTATATCCAATGATTACATCGCCACCGATAAAGGACATAAAATCATCTATCACTGCATCCATACTCGGTGCATCCTTTACCATATCATCCGTA
Organism: Tannerellaceae bacterium; assembly: GCA_020860805.1. Taxonomy (GTDB): domain Bacteria; phylum Bacteroidota; class Bacteroidia; order Bacteroidales; family Tannerellaceae; genus UBA4116. Next base: position 2,264 of record JAJBTP010000511.1, read on the forward strand.
ATATGATTAACCTTGGATGCCTCTTCAGGAATATGACAAGCCGGATTTACCAATGTACTATATTCATCCACAACAACATTATTTCGAACTTTTATAGCAGATATTTCTATAATTTTAGCAGATCTAATATATATGCCGTGGTTTCTAAGTCTACTACGCAATAATCGCTAATATACTTATTGATACTGCAACCTTTCTCAATTCTATCCATCGATTGAATCCCCCTTTTAGGATGTCCATACTTTTTTTAAATTATTGCTATTTAGGTTTTGAATCTAAGCAAAAGTATAACACTCTCTCAATTGTGAATCAACGAATAGTTTACTTTCGATAAAGCCGACAAAGTCCAATAAAGTCATTACATTTTTATAGTCTATGGTTCCCCTTCAGCCCATACTCTTTCGCCCACTCGCTTTGTCTCTGCCGCCGCTCTGTTGAGTATGGCTTTGTCACATGAATACTAACCCTGCTTTTATCCATCACCTCAAAGTAGGCACCATTGTTCTGATCTTCCTCAACCAAACGGCATATTTCCGGGTAGTCGCTGCTAAATGCTTTCAGCCTTCGTATCAGATTCAAATCATGCGTACGAATCTGCATAGGTGCGTCACTCTGATCATAATAGATTTCTGTATATTTATCTTTCTTCGTATGTTTCTCCATGCTGTTTCCCTCAATAACCACATATTTTTCCGCAGATATCTTTTTTCTTGTTTTTTTACCAATTCGCCAATCGGCATTTTTCACGATTTTCGCTTTGAAACTGCCCCCCAATGAACAACTTACCTGTCTGTAACCCCTGAAAATAGCTTTTTCTCTTATTTTACCGATTGGCGAACGGATTCTTCTTTTTTCCTATCTGACATCCCTAACGTGCTTTCGATTTCTTTTTTGATCCTCCATCTGCTCCTTCTGTTTAGCTTTCCGGAGCGCTTCTTCGATTGTATCTTTACCAAGGATAGCTTTCACCCGGTCAAAATTTTTCAGCTGCTCCTTCAGCCGAGTATTATCTTCTTCAGCCGAAGATAAGCGACGATACAACCGATCAATGCGTTCATTCAAATCCATAACCCGTGTCTTAATCTGTTCATATTATGCACTCACGTCGGTCTGCTTCAGATATCTGTATATCTTTGTCCCATCTGCTCTCCCAAAAAGTTTCAGTGAGCTTATGTACAGAGCCTTTGGCTTCTGCTCTGCCTCAACCAGTTCACAAATTTTCACAAGCTTCTCTTCATATTCGGTTCCACGAAATATGATTTCCAGCCTGTTCTTCAGGCGTTGGCGTTCCTGATATTTCACGTGCTCATTCTCAATGCTAACCTGTGCGGACTCCGCAACAATCCGCCTCTGTCGAAAGCTGTTTTCATTGGCAGAAACGATGCCTGCTCTCACAGAAGGGCTTCGCAATATCCGAGCGGAAGGAATATCCCTGTCTATCCAATAATCCTTCACCGCTCTATATCCTTTATCTCTGCTTACGATAATTATTTTCCCAGCAAAACCTTCTCCGAGCAGCTCACCGACGCAGGTAGCAATATAAAAGTCCAGCGCGTTTTTACCGGTGTTCTTCAACTTGCACGCATGAAATTCACAGCCCGACTGCAAAATATAATCCATCACTCTTCTGGAGACATGTTTACAGGCAGCGCTGAAAAAAATTGTAAGTATATCCGCATCATGCAGGTACTCCACGCCATCCAACCCCGCCTCCTTCACATTCTCATAATCGACCAAAAAATGCAGTCTGCTTCCGCTGCTCATACCTCCACCCCCACCTCTTATATCATCATGCCTTCAATTCTGTTTATTGGGTCTTCTCAGTATTTCTCTATAAAACACTTCCCTTTGTTCCTCTCATAATTCAAAAAAGGAATCTCCGCTTTTGCGAGGATGTGATTACTGATCGGCACATAGCGATATTTATCTATATCGGGAATAAATCGATTTACTCTGGCCCTGTTAGGGCAAACATACTCTTCATTGCTTATCCATAGCGTCTCCATCTTAATGGCGATACATTTTACAATTATCTTTTTCTCATAGTTCGACAAATCATAGATCTCATACGCGTATCACCCTCTTCCCTCACAAGCGATATCAACTTCTGGTGCAGTAAAAAATATGCTCCCTATCTTCTTCATGTTGATCTCCATTCCACCGATCATTTCAACACTCTACCATCTGAGACCATGTCTTCCCTTCAAAACGGTTCTTAATCTTCTCTACATTCTCTTTCAAAATTTCAATCAGAATACAGTTCCGTTTCATCATTAATGCAGCTTCCCCCACAACACCGCTCCCCACAAAAGAATCCAACACTACCTCCCCCTCGTATGTAACAAAATCCAATATCTGCTCACATAGAGAAATCGGCAATTCACTCTGATGAATCCTGTCCTTCCTCGCTACCGCCTGCACATCAAATTCTGTAGGAAGCATTCCTTTGCAACCGCTCATATAGCAATCGCTGCCTGTTTCAACTGATTTCTTTTCATCATACCGCATATTTCTGGCTTTTCCTTTTGAAAAAATCATAATGTCGCAAACACTAGCGCTCAGTGATACTTTGTATCTCTTCGCTGAGTGTTTCGATATAAGCGCACACTAAACTCATGCTGCGCCTCTGTCTTGCATTCGTCAAGTGTTTACATTATATCCTGCGTATTTTTCGATTTCCGTCCGGTATTGCTTACAAATGACCCTTTTTTCCAGGGCACTTTGGAATAATATAAGAATCCTGCTTTCTTCGCAAACTGTTTAATCTGGTATAAATACTCGTAATTATTTTCATTCTCCGCCGGTAAAACCTCAACCAGAAAACATCCTGTTTTTAAAACTCTGGCTTTCTCTTCAAAATCTTTTTTGGGTATATTTAAAACAATAATATTGCTCCAATTTTCTCGTCCCGCCCCGGTTCGATTTCAAATCAAGCCAGGGATGATCCGTCAGAATGCAATCAATACTTTCATCCCTGATCATAGACAGATCTCTTCCATCGCCTTCTATGATAACACAAGCTTCATCAGCGTCGATCGTCTTATAAACACCTTTCGCAATACGCTCAAATTTCACATTAAGATTATCGTAAATGCGAGCACGCACTGTTTCATGTGGTTTATCTATATGTTCCCGATAGGCTTCATTCAGCGTAAATGAAACCTTATCCTTAAAACAACTAAATAACTTTTCTGACAAAATCATCCTTATAACCCTCTCATATTCTCAGTTATATATTATATCAATATTTTCAATATTATTAGTATATTATAAATCAAATAAAATTACAAGTATGTTTTGGCCGCCGTTTTTCTCCAAAACACACTTGTGTTTTACCTGAACGTATAACATAATTCAATCTTTTCATAGAAGGCATACAACAAGAA
>JAJBTP010000136.1 GCA_020860805.1 Tannerellaceae bacterium
ACTCGCCACTGCAGATAAAAAGATCATTGACATTGCAATCAGCGAATTGACAACTATCACGGGTCAGAAAGCAGTAGCTACTATTTCTAAAAAGGATATTTCAAACTTCAAATTACGTAAGAAAATGCCTGTAGGTGTGATGGTTACATTGCGCCGTGAGCAAATGTATGAATTCCTGGAAAGACTTGTTCGTATCGCTCTTCCTCGTATTCGTGACTTTAGAGGTATCGAAAGCAAACTGGACGGACGTGGTACTTATACGTTAGGAATTCAGGAACAGATCATTTTCCCTGAAATTAATATCGATAATATTACTAAAATTTTGGGAATGAATATTACCTTTGTAACCTCTGCGAAAACAGACGAGGAAGGGTATGCTCTGTTGAGAGAATTTGGATTGCCTTTTAAAAATGCAAAAAAAAAGACTAAGTATATATGGCAAAGGAATCAATGAAAGCCCGTGAGGTGAAGAGAGCTAAATTGGTCGCTAAATATGCTGCTAAAAGAGCTGAGCTTAAAGCAGCTGGTGACTATGAAGCTTTACAAAGCTTACCTAAAAATGCTTCTCCTGTACGTTTGCACAATCGTTGTAAAATTACAGGACGTCCGAAAGGTTATATTCGCCAGTTTGGAATTTCACGTATTCAATTCCGTGAAATGGCATCTAACGGATTAATCCCGGGTGTTAAGAAAGCAAGCTGGTAAAAGAGATTATTGTTAAATATTGTCCCGACAGCCGGGATCAATTTAATTTATATTTATATGACAGATCCAATAGCAGATTATTTGACAAGATTGCGTAATGCAATCAAAGCCAAGCACAGAGTTGTTGAAGTGCCGGCGTCAAATTTAAAGAAAGAGATCACTAAGATCCTTTTCGACAAGGGTTACATCTTGAACTTCAAATTTGTTGAAGATGGTCCTCAGGGTACAATAAAAATTGCCCTGAAATATGACGTAGTTAACAAAGTCAATGCGATCAAGAAACTTCAGAGAGTTTCAACCCCTGGTTTACGTAAGTATGTTGGTTACAAAGATATGCCTCGTGTATTAAACGGATTGGGTATCGCTGTTCTTTCTACTTCTAAAGGTGTGATGACTGACAAAGAAGCCCGTGACCTGAAAATTGGTGGCGAAGTATTGTGTTATGTTTATTAATGTAGGAGGAAAGTAGAATGTCAAGAATAGGAAAATTACCCATTCAGGTACCCGCAGGTGTAACAGTTACTATTAAAGATAATATAGTTACTGTAAAAGGACCAAAAGGTGAATTATCTCAGGATGTAAATCCGGATATTACCGTTACTTTGGAAGATGGAGTTATTCAGGTTTCAAGACCTACAGATGAAAAAGGGCACCGTGCTTTACATGGCTTGTATCGTTCTTTGATTAATAACATGGTCATTGGTGTTTCTGAAGGTTATAAAAAAGAACTTGAGTTAGTTGGTGTAGGTTACCGTGTTAGTAATGCTGGACAGTTACTTGATCTTTCTTTAGGATATACTCATAATATTTATCTGCAGTTACCTCCTGAAGTTAAGGTAGAAACTAAGACTGAAAGAAATAAAAACCCTCTTATCATCCTAGAATCAGCTGATAAACAATTAATTGGTCAGATTTGTGCTAAAATTCGCTCATTCCGTAAACCTGAACCTTATAAAGGAAAAGGTATTAAGTTTGTAGGCGAAGTGATTCGCAGAAAGTCTGGTAAATCAGCAGGTAAGTAATCTACGTAAACTGAAATTATCATGACAACGAAAGAAAATAGAAGACTTAAAATAAAAGCAAGCGTACGTGCGAAAGTGTCTGGTACACCTGAGCGTCCTCGTTTGACTGTGTTTAGAAGTAACAAACAAATCTATGCACAGGTAATTGATGATACAACCGGTAGAACATTAGCTTCAGCATCTTCTTTGAAATTAGGGGTAAAAGCTCCGAAGAAGGAATTAGCAGCTAAAGTGGGTGAAGCTGTTGCAAAAGCAGCACAGGAAGCCGGTGTACAGGCTGTGGTTTTTGACCGTAACGGTTACCTGTATCATGGGAGAATTAAAGAATTGGCAGATGCTGCTCGTAGCGGCGGCCTTAAATTTTAATGAAGATGGCAGGAATTAATAATAGAGTTAAATCGACCAACGACTTAGAGTTGAAGGATAGATTAGTGGCTATTAACCGTGTAACTAAAGTTACCAAAGGTGGACGTACTTTCAGTTTTGCTGCTATTGTAGTAGTAGGAAACGAAGATGGTATTGTTGGCTGGGGATTAGGTAAAGCCGGCGAAGTAACAACTGCTATTGCCAAAGGTGTTGAAGCAGCAAAGAAAAATCTGATTAAAGTACCTATTCATAAAGGTACTATTCCTCATGAACAAATCGCTAAATTCGGTGGAGCTGAAGTGTTGATAAAACCAGCTTCTCACGGTACTGGTGTAAAGGCCGGTGGTGCGATGCGTGCTGTATTAGAGAGTGTAGGTATTACCGACGTGTTAGCAAAATCAAAAGGTTCTTCTAACCCTCATAACCTGGTAAAGGCTACTATCGAAGCTTTAGGTGAATTAAGAAGCCCGTTCCTGATTGCTCAGAACAGAGGTGTATCAGTTGAAAAAGTGTTTAAAGGATAAATAAGGGAGGAATAAGTATGGCTACTATAAAAATTAAACAAGTAAGAAGTAGAATTAAATGCCCTAAAGACCAAAAAAGAACACTGGATGCACTGGGTCTGAGAAAAATGAACCGCGTGGTAAAACATGAAGCTACTCCGGCTATCCTGGGTATGGTTGAGAAAGTGAAACATTTAGTTTCAGTAGAAAAGTAATAACTGAAAAAATAAATAACACGATATGAATTTATCTAATTTAAAACCTGCTGCAGGTTCTACCAAGACGAGAAAAAGAATCGGTCGTGGTCCGGGTTCAGGATTAGGCGGAACTTCAACAAGAGGTCATAAAGGAGCTAAATCAAGATCCGGTTATTCAAAGAAGATTGGTCTCGAAGGTGGACAGATGCCTATTCAAAGACGTTTGCCTAAATTCGGTTTCAAAAATATTAACCGTATTGAATATAAAGCTATCAACATATCTGTATTGCAGCAGATGGCAGATGCTCAACAGATGACTAAAATCAGTGTTGAAGATTTAATTGCTGCAGGCTTTATTTCAAAATCACAATTGGTTAAGATACTTGGTAACGGAAACTTGACAGCTAAATTAGAAGTTGAAGCCCATGCTTTCTCTAAAAGTGCTGAAGAAGCAATTCAGGCTGTAGGTGGAACTGTTGTTAAACTCTAAGTTATGAGAGCAGTTGAAACAATCAAAAATATCTGGAAGATAGAGGATCTGAGAAATCGGATCCTCACTACCCTCTTATTAGTGACCATCTTTCGATTTGGTACTTATGTGGTTCTTCCGGGTATTGACCCTAAAACGTTAACCGCGTTAGAAGCTCAGACCAGCGAAGGTTTGTTGTCTTTGCTAAATATGTTTTCCGGAGGTGCTTTTTCTAACGCCTCTATTTTTGCATTAGGTATTATGCCTTATATCTCTGCATCTATTGTGATGCAGTTGTTAGCTATTGCCGTTCCTTCTATCCAGAAGATGCAAAGAGAAGGGGAAAGCGGACGCAGAAAGATCAATCAGTGGACACGCTATCTGACCATTGCAATTTTGTTGTTCCAGGGACCGATATACCTTATTAACCTTAGCGTTCAGCTTCGTGCGGTAGGTTCTTCTTTACCTGGTGGGTGGTGGTTTACAGTTTCTTCTACTATTATTCTGGCTGCAGGTAGTATGTTTATCCTGTGGTTAGGAGAAAGAATCACTGATAAAGGTATTGGAAACGGCATCTCTTTTATCATTCTTATAGGTATTATTGCGAGACTTCCACATTCATTGTTCCAGGAATTTGTTTCCAGAACAAGTGAGAAATCAGGAGGTTTGGTTATGTTCCTTGTTGAAATGTTGTTCCTGTTACTTATTATTGCAGGTGCAATTATGTTAGTACAAGGTGTACGAAAAGTACCTGTACAGTATGCTAAAAGAATTGTAGGTAACAAACAATATGGGGGTGCCAGACAATATATTCCTTTAAAAGTGAATGCTGCAAACGTAATGCCTATCATTTTTGCGCAGGCTATTATGTTTATTCCTATTTCAATTGTGGGATTTTCTAATACGGAAAATGCTGGTTTTTGGGCAGCATTTATGGACAATACCGGTTTCTGGTATAATTTTGTATTTGCAGTGTTGATTATATTGTTTACCTATTTTTATACGGCCATAACAATTAATCCTACACAAATGGCAGATGATCTGAAGAGAAATAATGGATTCATTCCTGGTGTTAAACCAGGTTCAGCAACTAAAGAGTGCTTGGATGCTATTATGGACCGTATTACTCTTCCAGGTGCATTTTTCCTCGCATTAGTAGCAATACTGCCAGCTTTTGCACGGATTGCCGGAGTAAGTATGGAATTCTCTCAGTTCTTCGGTGGTACTTCGCTGTTGATCCTTGTGGGTGTTGTATTGGATACTCTTCAACAAGTGGAAAGCCATCTGTTGATGCGCCATTATGATGGTTTATTAAAGTCAGGAAGAATTAAAGGACGTGCAGGCTCTGCAGCCGCTTATTGATAGATGATCTATTTAAAGACAGATGAAGAAATTGAGTTGATGTATCTGGCGAATCAATTGGTTGGTCGGACACTCGGTGAACTGGCTAAACACATTGCTCCGGGTATTTCCACACTTCAACTTGATAAGATTGCAGAAGAGTTTATCAGAGACCATGGTGCTGTGCCGGCTTTTTTAGGATATGGAGGTTTCCCAAATTCATTATGTACTTCAGTAAATGAAGAAGTAGTGCATGGAATACCTTCAGCTAAAAGAATCCTGAAGGAGGGTGATATTATATCTATCGACTGTGGTACCATTCTAAATGGTTTTGTAGGCGATTCAGCTTATACGTTTTGTATAGGTGAAGTTGCAGAGGATGTGAAAGCATTACTGAAAACGACTAAAGAATCTCTTTATTTAGGTATAGAGAAAGCTTTGGAAGGTAAACGTCTGGGAGATGTAAGTAATGCTATACAATCACATTGTGAAGCCAAAGGATATTCAGTCGTACGGGAATTGGTTGGCCATGGAATAGGTCGTAATATGCATGAGGCGCCCGAAGTTCCTAACTACGGTCGCCGTGGTTTTGGTAGTTTGTTACGGAATGGGATGTGCATTTGTATTGAACCGATGATTAACATGGGTAAACGAAATGTAGTTTTTGAAAATGACGGTTGGACAGTAAGAACGAAAGACCGTATGTGTTCTGCTCATTTCGAGCATTGCATTGCGATTCGTCCGGAAGGTCCCCGTATTTTATCTTCATTTGATTTTATAGAAGAAGTTCTAGGTAATAACGCGATTTAATTTTTAAATATTATATATGGCTAAACAGGCAGCAATCGAACAAGATGGAGTAATCATTGAGGCATTATCCAACGCTATGTTCCGGGTAGAACTGGAAAACGGACATGAGATAACAGCCCATATTTCCGGAAAAATGCGGATGCATTATATTAAAATTCTTCCGGGAGATAAGGTAAGAGTAGAAATGTCTCCTTATGATTTGACAAAAGGTAGAATTGCTTTTAGATA
>JAJBTP010000364.1 GCA_020860805.1 Tannerellaceae bacterium
AAAGGCTACACAGTAGCTACAGCATACGAACCGGCCGGTACGTTCTGGCGGGAACAGGAGGAGTATCATCATCCTTATTAGGATAAAAATAAATCTACACCTTATTGCCATATCTACCGGAAAATATTTGACTAATAGCTTCCGGTAGAAGTTTTATTACTTAAAAGTATAGAATTTGTTAAGCAGGAAGTTTGCGACAGTATATACTCCCATACCCACCAACTGCAGATAATAAGGGTCGATAGTCGTAAAAATGGTTTTCAGATACATAAATACTCCTAATTGTAAAGGATAACAGATAGCAAATGCTATCAAAAAACGAGCGCCATCTTTTGCCCAGCTATGAGAACTTTGAAAAGTCCATCGTTTATTCCAGATAAAACTATTTACTACTCCTGCTATAAATCCGAGCGCATTCGATATCTCCTCGTTCACTCCAAAACATTTCATACATACCCAGATGACACCTGCAGTAATAGCAGTATTTATGGCACCAACAACACCATATTTAATCGCTTGTTTTACTATTTCCATATTTCTTCTCAAGAATCTCATCCACTTCCTGCTGAGATAACTCTTTTACGTTTGTTGCTGTAAATAATTTAGAAAGAAAATCACCATACTGATTACATTCAAAAATTATATTGTCAAGGATTGCTTTTAAATTACTTCGCACTGGTATCAAAAATACCAATTCTACATACACATCCTGAATATTCAGTTTTTCAATTTCGCAATCCTCTTTGGGTAGAGCATATTCAAACTCCCGTTCTATTACCTGACGCTGATACTTCTCAAAGGGTTTATTTTCAGAAGCCAGTAAAAGAACGTAAAAACGAAGTTTTTCACCCTTACCTCCTAACCCGGTAGATACGTAAATCTGTTTTTCCTCGGATAATTCAGACTCCAGCCTGATACGGATTTCCATTAATGCCATATACGCCCAGTCTGTCACATCTGTATCCGGATTCTCTGCATATTTTTCTAATATCCGGAAAGCCCTTACTTCACCCGATGTAGCCAAAGCAGACAATATATATTTTTTTCGTTCTGTTGTCGTTTCTTCGTCTGACAGGTTAGTAATATACATCTGGTACTCTTCATCGGTTAGTCCTCTTTTTTCTTTACGCAACTGATCTAAATATTTAAAATATTCCATTTGCCGTTCTACTGGCACCTGTTGCTCAAGAATATGAAAATGCCCTTGCATATTAGTAAAGGAATTACGGAAACGTTCAAAGATATCGCTCTTTTCTTTCATAAGTTCTTTGTTTTAGTGCTTACCATATATCCCGGGAACAGGAACAAAGTTAATGCATTTTCCTGATGAAACATAGAGGAAAGTGGAAAAGTTGCAACAGATATTTCAACCGGAAGACAAAAAACGTATCAGGAACGAAAAAGGATACGGAAACGGGTGATACGGTCTTCTCCTGTATGCAGGGAAAAAGAGCAATTATGCAATTGCAATACTTCCCGGATAAAAATAAGCCCGATGCCCTGACCCTGTGGTTTGGTCGAAAAGAAAGGAGTAAATAGTTTAGCCTCTGTTTCTTTATCAATTCCTTTTCCTGTGTCTGCTATTTCCAGGCAAACCGGATTAGAGGTGATAGTAATAAAAATACTCCCTGCTTGTTCTATCGATTCAACAGCATTCTTTATAATATTAACTAACACCTGCTCAAATAAAACGGAATCTATTAAAGCCTTCGGATTTTCTACTGAAGTTTGTAATACGAGGTTGATAGAACAATTGGCACATAATGTTTCCATAAACCGTTTACAGGAGATAACCAGATGATTTAATTCTACCACCGACAAACGGGGTTCCGGAATTCGTACAACGTCTGCAAAGTTCGTTATAAAATGACTCATTTTATAACAGCGTTCTATGGATACTTTCAGAACTTCACAGACATCTTCCATTCCTTCCTCCAGTGAGAAAAAGGCCTGTATTGTATCCAGTGTAGAAGTTATACCGGCAGTTGTGTTATTTACTTCATGCGCTATCATACGAATTACCTTTTCATAGGCTTTCTTTTCTGCTTTAAAGACTTCTTCGGTCAAGGATTCTATGAGATAAAAGGGATGATGAAACCCTCTGTCCACAAAAGAGGAGTGAATACATTTATAGATATTTGCATCACTCAAACGAATGGTTTTAGATTCATACATAGGAATATTCATTAATTCCTGTGCCAGAACTGATGATAATTCCTGCGGATTTTTATATAAATAATTTTCTCCTTCAGACAGGTGGAACATCCGTACGCCCGCCGGATTAAGAGAGATAATTTTCTCATCCGGATTTAAAATCACTACACCCAATGGAGAGGCTGTAATTAATAAATCCATAAACTGGTTTTGCTCACGCAGACTTAACCATTCATTCTTTAATTGCTCCATCATCTTGTTAAAGATTTCCACAATTCTATCAGCATCCGGCTGTCCTACACTTCGTAAGCGGGAACTAAAATCCTGTTCCTTTAAAAGGTCCATTCCATCGCCAATAATTTTCAGTGGTTTAATAATCTTTGTATAGAAAACAAGAAGGTAAACAGCTGTAATAAGAATAACACCTTCCATAATAAAGAAAAGTGTTGTAGAAGCTGACCGGACCACAAGCCAGGTCAGTCCTGCTAATAATAGCAGAAGCATAAAGGTAAGAAGCCAGAACAGACCTTTTATTTTCACATCAATTGAGGATTATGTATTGTCAATTAACTTCTATATTATATTTCTCCAACCGGCGATATAGTGCTGCCCGGCTAATTCCGAGAGCAACAGCCACATGTGACAGGTTTCCTTCATATTTATCCAAAGCCTGCACAATAGATTGTTTTTCCAGTTCTTCCAATGTTAAACCTTCCAGGCTATTAATTACCTGCGTTGATTGAGACGGAGTCGTAATTGTACTATATTGTGCTTCAAAATCTTTTGCCTGTAATGCCTGTTTACCTGATACTAAAATCGTTCTTTCTACAAGATTCTTCAATTCACGGATATTGCCGGAATAAGGAAGTTTTTCCAGAAAAACCATCGCTTCCGGTGTTATATGGACAGGAGGCATCCCATTCTGTTCTGCTTGTTTCCCGGCAAAATAATTCGCTAATAATGGTATATCCTCTTTTCTTTCACGCAAAGGAGGTAAATGAATTGTGATAAGATTAATACGGTAAAATAAATCTTCCCGGAAACTCCGGCCTGCTACCATTGTACGTAAATCCCGGTTGGTTGCACTAACAATACGCACGTCTACTTTACGGGGACGGCTATCTCCTAATACCTCAAATGTCTGGTCCTGAAGCACACGTAACAGTTTGACTTGACAGGATAAATCCAAATCACCGATTTCATCGAGAAAAATAGTTCCTTTATCTGCCATTTCAAAACGTCCTGTGCGATCCATAAAAGCATCGGTGAATGCGCCTTTTTTATGTCCAAACATTTCACTTTCGAACAAGCTCTGGGAAACGCCTCCTAAATTTACTTTTACGAAAGGAGATTTATTCCGTTTACTATTCATATGAATAGCCTCTGCAATCAGTTCTTTACCGGTTCCGCTTTCTCCGGTTATCAGTACAGAAGCATTCGTAGGAGCAATGCGCGAAACCGTACTTAATATTTCCATCAAAGGCTTGCTCTGACCAATAATATAATTAAAGTTATGATCCGCCTCTTTCCGGTTAAGGGTTACCTTATTTTCCTCTTTTTGTTCACCGATTTCTATCGCTGTACGAATACTATTCAACAACATAAGATTATTCCAGGGCTTGGTTACAAAATCGAAAGCACCTGCCTGCATACCTGCTACAGCCAAAGAAATAGAACCCCATGCCGTAATCAGAATAACCGGCACATCCGGTTGAAATATTTTTACCTGCTTAAGAAGTTGCAATCCTTCCTGCCCGGTAGTAGTAAGAGAAAAGTTCATATCCATAATAATTACCTGAGGGCGTGTGGAACGAACAATCTCTATAGCTTCGTCCGGCCCGGAAACTGCTTCAGTTTCAAAACCAGCCCGCTTCAAAAGAAAATTTAAAGACGACCGGACTGCGGCATCATCATCTACAATCAGTATCATACCATTCATTTGTTATTCTTCAAAAATAGTAAAAAAAGAGTTAGCAGGGGGAAGTTAACAGAATATTCGCTTCGCTCCTTTGTAAAGAAAATATCTAACTGATACTATTACCTTCTGACTGTTTCTTCAATATCCGCATCAATAGTACGGTCATTCATAAAATCATACAGCGTTAAACTTCTCACATTATAATAATAAGACCAGAAAGCATACAACTCACGGATATGTTTCGTCCGTGCTTCATCTTTTGCATTCTGTGCATCATTTAAATCAAGAATATTAATTTTTCCGATTAGAAATGTTTCGATAGAGGTATTATACCTTTTCTCCGCAAGCTGATTGGCCTCCTGCGCTATTTCCAGCTGGGCTGCCTGGTTATTGAAGTTCTCAACCAACAGGAAAATATTCTGGTTAAAGTTCATTTCTTCCTGCCGGATTCTGGAGAGTACTACATCCCGGTTAGACTCCGCAACTTTTACCTGTCCTTTCCGCTTCCCCCAATCCAGTAAAGGGATAGAAACTCCTACTTCTACTATCTGATTAGACATTAAATTACCATAGGCATCTCTTAATAACCGGTCCTGGCCGGTATATCCAACAGTAGCAAATAAATCAATCGATCTACGCTTACCTTTTGCCGCAGCTACTTCATATTCTGCTTCTAACTGGCGACGTAAAATATTCTTTGAAAAAGAATTATTGGTTTGTGCTTTTTCCAATACCTCCTGATAGTAAAGCCGTAAAGAAGGAAGAATTTCAGGTAAAAGGGGTTCTATTATATCCTGCTCACTCAGCCCCAGAAAAGCACGTAACTGAAACGTATAGGCATTCAGGTCAGACTGTGCTTCCGTTAGTATACCTCTTGCCTGTAAAGCTGACAAATTTAATTGCATCAATTCACTTTCTGAAATGTGGCCTATTTTCCGTTTTGCTTTTGTGATTTCATATAATTTATTTGCATTTTCCAGATTCTGAATAGCTATGTCCAGATTCTCTTTCGCTATTAAAAGATTAAAGAAATAAGTTATTGTGTTCATGGTCACAATTTCTACCTTTTCTATATAATAAGCTTTAGCTTCCTGATAGCGTACCGGTTCTATACGTCTTTCCCATTTTTGCTTGTTAACTCCGAAAATAGGCTGAGTAAGGGTAATACCTATAGGAATACTCATATATTCATTATAAATGCGACCACCTAACTGACGGGTGAAATCCAGCGACGTATTCATAGAGATAGTGCCTCCGGTTAATGGTATATTCTGTTCAAACAGAAATATCTCCTCCTAATCCTAAATAATTAGTCCGGGTATAGGTATACTCTCCTTCTGCATTCTGGTAAGTATTATAAATTTTCCGGTAATTGGGTAGCTGTGCACTAAATGTTATTTCCGGTAGTTGGTCTGCTTTGTGTGTACGGTATTGCCAGTAAGCTGTTTTAAGCTCATTCAGTGCCACAGCAGCATCTACAGATTGCAGTTGTGCCAGCATAATTGCTTCTTTAAGGGTGAGCAGAACCTTTTTTCTTCTGCAACACTTAACAGAGGCAGGAAAAAAAG
>JAJBTP010000112.1 GCA_020860805.1 Tannerellaceae bacterium
TTTCCGATATTAAAACGCTCTTCCCATATTTTTTTGTTTTTTTAGAAGTTAACTAAATTAAGAATTCAAAGAAGTTAAAAGTGAATATGTTCTATCTATTCCTGACTTCTTTGTTTTTATCTTAATTGTGCTCCCAGTTTCTGTTCCAGATTGGTCCGGATTTTCTTCATGATGGCATCTATCTGTTTGTCGTTGAGAGTTTTTGTTTCGTCCTGCAGGAAGAAACTTACTGCGTAGGATTTTTTACCTGCCGGCAGGTTTTTTCCTTCGTATACGTCAAAGAGTTGTATGCCTTTCAGTAGTTTGCGCTCGCTGTCTGTTGCTATTTTTTCGATTTCTGCGAATGGTGCCGCTTTGTCGATTAGCAACGCCAGATCACGTTTTACGGCTGGATAGCGTGAAATTTCAGTTGCTTTTACTTTGCTTTTTTTGATTTCTTTCATGAGCATGGTCCATGAGAGTTCGGCAAAGTATACTTCTGTATCGATATCCATCTTTTTACACAGGGCGGGCTGTACGATTCCCAGGGTACCGAGCTGGCGTCCGGCCATGGTTGTAATGGCCAGTCCTGCTGCATATATATCGTTGCTGATATTACTGAAGAGGATGGTTTTACGGTTTACTCCCAGACGTATGAGGATATTTTCTACATAGGCTTTGAGTTCGTAAACGGATGTTTTTTCATCCGGATGTGCCCAGCTGTTTTCTATTTTGGCTCCGTTCAGCCAGATTCCCAGCCGGAAGTCTTCCCGGTATTCTGCCAGGGCGTTTTCCGGGTTTTTCCTGTTTGTATCGTAGTCGTAGCAGTTTCCGAATTCGTAGAACCGGATGGCAGTGTTTTTCCGTTTGATGTTGTATTCGATACTTTCCAGTCCTCCGAATAATAAGGTCTGCCGCATGCAGTTGAGGTCGGCACTCAGCGGGTTCAGTAACATCACACAGTGGTCTTCCGGATAGGTGGTCAGTCCTTCGTAGTAGGACCGGGCTGTGAGTGAGTTATTCATGATTTCGTTGAATCCGGCTCCGCTCAGTTGTTCGGAGATGAGGTTTTGCAGTTTGTAGCTGCGGTCGGTTGGTGACTGGTAACTGAGGTTGGATTTTACGTTTTCACCTACTTCTATATTGTTGTATCCGTAGATGCGAAGGATGTCTTCGATTATGTCTACCTCTTTTTGTACATCTATGCGGTAAAGGGGTACCTGTAACCGGAGGTCTTCTGCTGTTTCTTCCACGATTTGGATTTCGAGGCTTTCCAGAATGCTTTTGATGGTTTCTACGGGTATTTCTTTGCCTATGAGTGTATTTATTTTGTGGAAGGTTACTTCTACATCGTATGGTTTAGCCGGGTTTGGATAGACATTCTGTATTTCTCCGGTGATGGTTCCGCCTGCTACTTCTTTAATCAGTAGGGCGGCCCGTTCGAGTACGTATAGGGTATTGTTGGGATCTAATCCGCGCTCGAAGCGGAAAGAGGCATCTGTATTAAGTCCGAACCGGCGGGCTGTTTTGCGTATCCAGCCTGGGTGGAAGTTGGCTGATTCGAGGAATACGTCGGTGGTTGCTTCTGTCACTCCTGAGTCTAACCCTCCGAATACACCTCCGATGCACATGGCTTCTTCTGTGTCGCAAATCATAAGGTCGCGATCGGTCAGGGTACGTTCTACTCCGTCGAGGGTCGTGAATTTGGTTCCGTTGGGCATCGTTTTTACGATTACCTGTCCGCCTTTTATTTTACCTGCATCGAAGGCGTGCAGGGGCTGGCCTAATTCATGTAGTACGAAATTGGTGATATCTACTACGTTATTGATGGGGCGCAAACCGATGACTGTCAGGTAGTTTTTCAACCATTCCGGACTTTCCTGTACGGTTACTCCTTTGATGGTTACTCCTGTATAACGTGGACAGGCTTCGGTATTTTCTACGGTTACCTGTATGCCTGGTGTTGGGTCTTCGATTTTAAAGTTTTCTACGGATGGCTTTTTCAGTATGGCTGGCTTTCCGTTTTGTTTCAGGTAGGCTGCCAAATCCCGGGCTACTCCGAAGTGTGAGGTGGCATCTACCCGGTTGGGGGTGATGTCTACTTCGAGTACGTAGTCGCTTTTAATATTGTAGTATTCTTTTGCGGGTGTTCCTACTTTTGCTTCTGCCGGTAATACGATGATTCCTTCATGGCTGGTTCCGATGCCGATTTCATCTTCTGTGCAAATCATTCCGTTGGATTCTACTCCGCGTATTTTTGAGCGTTTGATGGTGACAGTATCTTCGCCGAAATATAGTTTGGTACCGTTTACGGCTACGACTACTTTTTGTCCGGCTGCTACATTGGCTGCTCCGCAAATGATTTGAAGGGGTTCACCGCTCCCTACGTTTACGGTTGTAATATGCAGGTGGTCTGAGTTGGGATGGTCTTCGCAGGTGAGTACTTCGCCTATAACGAGTCCTTCCAGGCCTCCTTTGATGGTTTGTACTTCTTCTACGCCTCCGGTTTCAAGACCGATGGATGTCAGTGCTGCTGAGACTTCTTCCGGTTGTAAATCCAGGTCCAGGTAGTTCCTGAGCCAGTTGTAAGATATATTCATTGTATTCTTTTTTTCGCCTGCCAAAGGTAATAAGAATTCTTCAATCAGCTATAAAAATCGCTTTAAAACGCTATCTTTGCGGACTCAAAAAAGGAGTTGTCACGTTAGAAGTTAAAGAAGTTATCAACCTTTTCAAGGCTTAGAAGACAAAGTAGAAAGAAAAATATTCTTAACTACTAACGAACATCGTGAGTGATAACTTCCAGCAAGTGAAACGAGCGATAACTTCTTTAACTTCTAACTCGCAAAGCGAGTGTTAACTTCTAAGGAGTGTAACGACTGCTAACTACTTAAAAAAATGAGAATAGATATATTAACGGTATTGCCTGAGATGATTGATGGAATGATTAACTGTTCTATTGTGAAGCGTGCTCAGGAGAAGGGACTGGCGGAGATTCATCTGCATAACCTGCGTGATTATACAACGGATAAGTGGCGCCGGGTAGATGATTATCCTTTTGGGGGTGAGGCTGGTATGGTGATACAGATTGAGCCGGTTGACCGGGCGATTTCAGCACTGAAGGCTAAGCGTGTGTATGATGAGGTGATTTACACTTCGCCGGATGGGGAGACGTTTAACCAGCCGATGGCTAATAGTATGTCGATGCTGGATAACCTGATTATTCTGTGTGGTCATTATAAGGGGGTGGATTACCGTATCCGTGAGCATTTGATCACGAAAGAGATTTCGATAGGGGATTATGTGCTGACGGGTGGTGAGCTGGCTGCTGCTGTTATTACGGATGCGGTGGTGCGTTTGATTCCGGGTGCGATAGGGGATGAGCAGAGTGCTTTGTCGGATTCGTTTCAGGATAATCTGTTGGCTCCTCCTGTCTATACCCGCCCGGCTGATTATAAGGGCTGGGCGGTTCCTGAGGTGCTTATGTCCGGCCACCAGCGTAAAATTGATGAGTGGAAACTGCAGCAGGCTCAGGAACGTACTGCCCGCCTGCGGCCGGACCTTTTAAAATAAAACCTGCTGCTTTGTACCGGGCTTTATTTTAAGTAGCGTGTTAATTCGGGTCGTATCCGTACGATAAGTTAACTATATAGAGGTTTTCTTCGGGTTCGGTTCTATCCTTGTATATAGTTTCATTAATCGTTACCTCTGTTATGTAGTTGCCTAACAGGGTATATTCGAAATTGTATTCGACGCAGATATCATTTACTTCCGGGGTTTCATACCAGTAGGCTTTTTTAAGTAGTTTTCTGGTATTGCTTCCCATGAATTCGTTCAATGGGTGGAAGTTTTCCGGTTCAACCAGTGAGAATGAATTCAGGATGCGGAAGGGGAAAGTTGGTTCGTTGTTTTGGTCGCTGTATTCGTATTTCATCACTTTTGAGCTATTGGCATAGTCGTATTCTTTGATGTTATTACTATCCCAGATGAATTCGCTTACCCGGTTTCTGTCAAAGGTTGTGTATTTATCGCCACTTCCCGGTGTATTGGGACGGCTTCCTTTTTCGGATGTAAATTTCCAGTTATTCCCGGCGTATTCGTATGTGAAGGAGTCGTGTACATACTCTTCATTGTCTCCGTATGGATAGTTGGCTTTTACTTCGAGGTCTGTTATTTTGTTTCCGGAGAGGGCATAGTTGGTGTGAACGAAGTCGGAAGCTGTATTGCTATATACGGCTATTTTTTCTGCTTCTTCGTTATATATATAGAAATCTGTTATTCCTGTCTGATAGGTTATTTTTGAGATGGTATTGTTTGCTGTGTTGTAGGTAATATCCATCGAGAAACCTTCTGTTGCACTTCCGTTTTTAGTACAACTTATTTTTGTTACTTTAAAAGGGTCTGGCTCCGGGTCATTTTTATCTTTACTGCATGATACCAGTGTGATAGCTGTGGCCAGTAAAATAAAAGCATACTTTTTCATACTTTCTTTTCTTTTTGATTAGATGATGTCAAATATAGACCTTTTTTCTTTACCGCAGGCCTAATTTTATGGTTTGGGATTCTCCCCAATTTATACGAGTTGTGTCACTATTGAAACTTTTTGCATATTTGATTCGTACATATAGGGTGTCGTCGACTGCATAGCTACTAAAGTTTTTTACGAAGTCGGTTATTGCAAATGCATTCCGGTCGTACTGGGTTCGTTCTGTTGTCCGGGTGCCGGCGGTATTATCGATGGTATCTACCCGCAGGAAGAGTTCGAAGTAGGGTACGTTTTTTTCTTTATATAAGGAGGTATCTATTTTCGCGTCCTGCTTTTTAAAATATCCTATCTCATAACTGTTGGCAAATTGTAAAGAGTCCTGTATGGTATAAGAGGTAAACAGGAAGAGCCGGTTTTTCAGAAATTCGGCCCGTTGCTGGAAGCTTCCTACTGCCCGTTCGAGTGGGCGTACGTCTGCTGTATCCGGATTTTCTATGGCTGTCCATAATTTTAAAGTAGTCGGAGTACTTGTCAGGGTAACCGGTGAATAGGTTCCCCGGGCATCTTCTGTTACGTAGGCTTCGTCCAGGTCAATCTTGTAATCGATGAGTACACATTCACCGCTTCCCAGATTCAGTGTATTGGAGGGTAATAGTTTATCGTTGTTTGAAATGTATAGGAAAAGGTCTTCATCTTCGAATTCTGCTACGGCTGCCTGTGCACCATATTCAACCATATGGCCTCCTTCCCCCAAGCAGGAAGTAAGAAGAAACAAACCTAAACACGCGGACGCTAAAAAGCTAATTTTTTTCATGATCATCTTTTGCCGAAATATTATATCTGAACATTCTTTGTTACAAAGGTATAAAAATAGTTTGTGGAAGTAGAGGTTTATATTATACATTTTTGGATATATTCCATAACCAGTTGACTACTACCAGGAGGATAAGAGGGATATATAAAAAAGACTGCTCTCATGGGAGCAGTCTTTTTTTTAGTTTTTTATTTTTTAATCACCCGAGCTAAAAGCGTAAACAGGTAAAACACTATTTGTTTTATACCATGATTTCACCGTATTTGTTTCATCATCAAAATCTTTTACATAAGCAATTCTTAAATAGAATACATCTTTATCGGATGCTAACTCTTTTTCAGAAATTCTTTCAAATCAGT
>JAJBTP010000193.1:0-877 GCA_020860805.1 Tannerellaceae bacterium
CACGGGCAGAGCCCAGGTGTCGGAAAACTGCACCCATTGCGGACAATGCTTTGATATTGATACAGGTTGTTTAGTATATAAATCCCTTTGGATTTCAAAAGGTACAGGTATGATGAAACAGAAATCATTAGATTGTTACGCTAACCACCCTCCCAAAATAGACTGGTTCAATCAGTTTATAAAATTGGGCGATAAATTTGGTAGCGAAAATTCATTAGGAAATAATGAAATTCCGGCGTTCAAACGTTTTTTGAGAGATGCCGAAGTTATCGCAAATAATGCCGATACTAAATTGGGAACATTATTAAGAAGAGATGGCATCGAATCAGAAAACAACTGGGCATTAATGCTCACAAATCTAAGTTATTCTCCACAAGTAGGATGGTATATCCGAACATTCAATGTGGGAGAGCAAGCCTCTCAAAAATACATGGCGGGTCTTCTTTCCGATATGGAGGGAGTAAGTAACAGTGCAGTAAAATCAATTCCCAATTCATTAAGGAGAATATCCCTACTACCACTAAGCGATGTTGGGTTTGGTTCGGTTATCAATACCACAAAAGAAGAGGGTTTTATCCTTAGCAGAACACCCTGGAACATTCCTGATTCCAAAGTAATTCTTTACAGTTTGTACAAGTTTGCTGAAGCCTGTGGAGGATATTATCAATTCACACTTTCACGCTTGTACGATACAACCATTGATAGCGACGGTGTAAGTCCTGCTCACATATTCGGGATAGAGAAAGAAGACATGATAAAAATACTGAATGGACTCTCTTTCAATCACAAAGAATTTATCCATGCATCGTTTACACTCGACCTGGATAACATCACTTTAAAAGAGGATAAAACGGCACAAGATGTGTTTGATTTATTC
>JAJBTP010000193.1:887-5635 GCA_020860805.1 Tannerellaceae bacterium
ATAATTAACTCATTATGGAAACATATCGTAAATACTTTGACATAGACCCAGACTTCTTTCCGGCGGTCAACAATGATATAATAAAGAAACAACCGGAATTGTGGAAAAAATTCTATCCACACGAAACCTTCATCAAGTTGCTGAAACAAACGGTGAGCGTATTGGAGCGCAAACAAAAACTCAACATTTGGGTGGAAGGCGCTTACGGTACAGGTAAGTCGCACGCTGTACTGACTTTGAAAAGGTTGCTTGATACCACAGAAAAGGAGACAACCGATTACTTTAATCTATTTGGTATTGATGATGATTTACGCAAAAAGTTTATTGCCGCCAAGACACAAGGTAAAGTCATTACTGTACACCGTTATGGTTCCTCTTCAATAAATAGCGACAATGACCTCTTCCTCGCTATGCAGGAAAGTATAGAAGAAGCCTTGAAAGAGGCAGGAATAGAAAACATAGGACCCAATGCACTCAAAGACGGGATAACAAAATACCTATCAGATGAGGAGAATAAAAAAAGCTTTGAAGTCTATGTAGAAGGCAGTTACAACGAACTATTTGGTGGAGAAAATGTGGATAAAATTCTAGCACATTTACAAGAGTATACTGACCAGGCACTGCAGTCGTTGATGAACAAGATTTTCAAGGTAGCAAAAGAAAAGCATATCAGAGCATTTACTCTGAATGATACCATGATGTGTCAATGGATTACCGAAGTCATCCATTCCAACAAGTTAAAAGCAATAGTATTCATTTGGGATGAATTCACAGAATACTTTAGCAATAACGCTCATCGGCTGACCGGTTTGCAACGAATCCTGGACCTAAGCCAATCCGAGCCGTTCTGCTTTATCCCTGTTACCCATAGAAGTGATGCCGGACTAAGCGATGCTGATACCGATAAAAAGAAAATTCTTGGTCGTTTTATTCGTCCCTTTTGTATTATTGAACTTCCCGAAAACATGGCTTTTCAATTGATGGGAACAGCCATGCAGAAGAAAAATGATACAGTTATCAAAAATGAATGGGATGAGATTCTATTCGATTTGGAAGAACGAACCCATACTTCCCGCCAACGTATCAAAGAAATAGCCAATATTAACGATAAGGAACTACGTGATATATTACCCATACATCCATACGCCGCCTGTTTGCTGAAACATATTTCAGCTTCGTTTGCATCCAATCAACGTAGTATGTTTGATTTCATTAAGAACACTGGAGATGAAGAGCAGTTCGGATTTCAATGGTTTATGGACAATTTCGGACCATTTACAGAGAATCCGTTTTTGACCATTGACTTGCTGTGGGGATTTTTCTACGATAATGGCAAAGATGACCTTTCCCATAACATCCGGCTGGTATTGGACCGTTACCCTACTCTCTCAAAGCAATTAGACAAAGAAGAGCAAGCTGTTCTTAAAACGATTCTTTTATTCCAGGTAATGTCACAAAGTGCGGACAACTCTATAGAGATTTTCTTACCGAACGATAAAAACCTGAATTATGCTTTTGAAGGTTCTGAACTCGAAGAAGGAAAAGCTGTGCAAATGTGCAGAGAAACTAATTCGTGATAAAATTATTTATAAGAAAAATCTAAAGGACGGCGCATTTCTCTACTCCGTACATACAGGAGAAATGGATGCTAACCAAATAGAAAGAAGGAAGACTGACTTTGAAAATAGAACCACAAGTTTCCTGATAAATGAAGGCGAATTGAACAAATCTATAGAACTGCCTCACGACCTCACTTTGCGTTTTAAAGTAGATTATGTCGGTCCCACTGACTTCGAACAAATAGCAAAAAGAGCTATAAATGAAGCACAAAACAATCGTCGCTATTTCTACGCAGTAGTAGCTATTTCAAAAGATGTAGTGGAGAGCGTAGCAATGACAAAAAAATTAAGTCTGTAATGGCTGAAAATCCAGACAGCGAGGCCATTTTTATCGATTGCGGTAAAACCCCATTAGGAGAAGAGAACTTCAATAAATGGGTAGAATTTATGGCTACATCTTCTTACTATTCAGGAAAGGATAACAATCAAGCATTTACCTATAACAACTATGCGAAGAGTATATTGCAAACATGGCGCACCAATATCAAACAAGGGCAATACGTGCTCTATACAAAAAAACTATCCCTCAGGGAACAATATCAACAACCTGGATGCCTTATGGGGAGAACTGAAAAACATCAATAGCAAACGTTTTAACTTGTCATTAGAACATAATTATAAATCTATCGCGAACTGGTGGACTGCCGGTAGTCTGCCAGCAGGGGTAGAATCCGGTGTAACAAAGAAAATTACAGGAACCTACAATAGCAGAAATGCGAACTTGGAAACAGCTTTAGAAGAAACCTGGAACGATGAACAATATTGGAAAACGTACCCATCAAAACCCATCTCACGTATTAAGTCCGGGTTGGAGGAATTAATACAAAATACATTGAAGAACGAAGGGCGTATTTCCATACAAACTATCTATAATTTTCTCACGGAAGAGCCTTATGGATTCTTGCCGTGTAACATGACAGCATTCTTCATGGGCTTCCTCCTGAAAGAATATATCAACGATAAATATTCCTGGAGCGACGAGCTTTCAAGCAACGAACTCACGTTGGATAAACTGAAAGAAATGGTTGACGAAGTTATTAAATTGGATATTACTCCTAACAACCGCTACCGACCGAAATATATTGTAACGATGACTCCCGAAGAAAAAGCATTTATTGAGGGAACATCCATAGCTTTTGACATACCTAAAAGAACCTGCTCTTCTATAGAAAGTGCCCGCGACCGTGTACGTGGAAAGATGAGAGACAATCTCTATTTTCCAATATGGACACTACGTGAAATTATAGCAGACAAATCTTTGCAAACAGAAACTAATATTATCCAGGAATTAATAGACAATTATCAGGACCTGGTAAATAATCAGACAGCCAAATCCGACAATGATGTTGCTATAAAAATCGGTAAGACGTTCCTTATTCACCCAAATGCAGCTACTGACCTTCACAACCTCCTGACTGAGGAGAACTGCAAAAAAGGTATGATGATATATCTGGACAGCTACAACGATGGAGAGTTGCCTGTACTTGCCAGGGAAATTGATGACAAAGGACGATACCTCAATGAACTAAAACAAAAAATTGATGCCGGTGAAGCCAACTGGGTATGGAAACGTCAGACAGTAGACAAACAGATAGAAGTAGTTATACTGGAATATAAAATAATTATAGAAACCCGTAAACTACTTGGCAGTTGCGTAACGTATGAAGAAGCCATCAATGCCTGGAATGAAAAATGTGGCAATTTGAAGTTGGCTTACGAAACGATGAAAAACTATGTAACAGACCTTAAACCTTTCCTCTTGTTGCTAAAAGAGATAAAGTCGCAAGGGTCACTGCAAGAGGATAAGAAAGAGACTTTTCTGAATTATCTGAAAGGCTATGGTAGTGAGTTTAATACATTCTATCAAAACCAATTCAATATATTCAAACAAGCCTGTAGTTTTTACTTGTCAGAACTTAACGACTCCGACAAAGAAAAAGTATTTAGGAAGATGAGTAGCGGATGCTTCACGATGGATAATGCCACATACGGCAAAAGCGTAGAAGATACAGTCACCGCATACAAGAAAGAACTCGTTTCTATCAAACTGAAAGAGCTTTGGAAAGAAAAAAACAAACTCCACCTCTCCATCCACATGGAGCACTCAACATAGAATGCCCATTCTTATTATGATTCCCGATGATGAAGTAAAAGAATGTCGTTCGATTTTCAATAGTATCAACGAGCACAATTTAAGTGACAAGGATACAGAAAAGGCGTTAAATTATCTGGAGAAATTCAAACATTGGGATAATCTCAATAGCGAAGAAGCGAGAGATAAAGCATTCAACGAAAAAATTCTGGGAGACAATGCGCTCATGCTTTCAAACATAGATGAAGTAAAAGAATATCTATCCACTCATATATCCGATGACCCCTATTATTGGATGGGAAATAGTATGGTACAAACTACCATAGAAAAATACGCTCAATCCAGATACAACTCAGAAGGTCATCAAAAAGCGATGCAGAAAATTGACTCCATGAATGCGGAAGACGTAAAAAAATATCTGAAAGACCTCATCAGAAACAATATGAAAGTAGGCATTCAGATTATCAAAAACAATTAAAATGCAGGAGGGGTTTTTATGACATACGATGAAGTCACAAAAAAGATAGACCGGTATATTAGTTCAGACAAAAGTTTGCCTATAATCGTAGACGCACCCAATGGTAAGTGTTTAAAAAACTGGTTTCCCACTATCGTATTCCAGGTAATAAGATAGTCGAGGCAAATCAAACGGCCTATTGTATGGCAGACACTCTTCCGCAAATGGATAAGTTACAATACGAAATATCTAAATCGAATGACGTGATATTTTTAGACGGACTTACTTTCTTTTTGCAATTAGAAGGAGAAAAAACTAAAACGCGAGCTTAGTGCCCTGATGGAGCTATCCTGTGGCGGTAAACTGATTATCTTAACCGTTGGTTGTGGTAAATATCTTACAGCACTTGACAAAAGATTGTTCCAATCCGGAAGAATCTCTATCATGGATGGAGATACGGAAGAACTACCGGCTTTAGTATTCATCGCAAAACAACTCGCAGAGCCCGAACATGCTATATCAGGTATCGATCAATTGCCTGAAATAGCAGCACGGGAAGAAGGGATAGAATCCATAAATA
>JAJBTP010000615.1 GCA_020860805.1 Tannerellaceae bacterium
ATACCATATCAATGCTATTCTCATTTCAGCCTCCATACTTTTGAAGCAAGGTATATTATGTTGTAAGTATTCTTTTAGACCTTTTGAGCATCGCTACAATATTATTTTATCAGTAATTCTGCTACTTCCCTAATTACACCAGTTCCTCCAGAAGAATGCGCCACATATTTAGCAACTTTCTTTACTTGTGGAACTGCATCCGCAGGAGCGCACCCCAGTCCTACCATCTTAATTACATCAACATCATTGATGTCATCTCCGATGTAAACGACATTCTCTAGTGCAATTCCATGCTTCTCACAAAGCTTCTTCACAATAGAAACCTTATCTTTGCATCCAGCTTCAAGAACATCCAGCTTAAGCTTTTCTGCTCTCCGTCTGTTAAGGTCAACCGATTCCGAAGTGATGATTCCTGTAATAATTCCCTTAGCACGAAGTAACGCAAATCCCATGCCATCTCTGGTATTGAATTTCTTTAACTCATCTCCATGTTCGGAATAATACATTCCACCATCAGTCAAACAGCCATCGCAGTCTGTTAGAAACATCTTGATTTCTGGAATACTCTTATTTTCCTCTACCAGTCCATTCTTCTGCATCAACGCTTCAATGATAATCCAGTCGCTCGGCTCATCAATCTCGAATGCACTGTCATCACACATTTCATAAGCTTTGATATTACCAGATACTCGGTTTTGATACTTAATCAAATCCTCTTTTGACGAAATATAGAACGCTCCATTCTCCATCAGATATCCATCAAATTCCTGCCTACGAGGACGGCGAAATACATCATAGTTACTAGGAGAAACATTTCCCTTTTCATCTTTGTCCCACAAAAATCTATACTGTCGAACTACAGATAGTACAGAATCGGTTCCATCACTGTTAAACAATTCAAACCCACCGTCCAGATCTGCCGCTGTGAGCATCGGTGAGGTGGCCTGAACAAGCACAACATTATCAAACTCATAATTAGAAGCGAATTCAAGCATAGCGAATTCCGTAGAGGCAGTATCTGACGCAGACTCTTCACTTCTGCCAACAACCTGCACCCTAGTAAATATATCGGATTCTTCTCCAGCTTTAAATGACTCAACGATTTCCTTGATTTTGTCACTATCTGTTGCTACATACACAATATCAATATATTTACACTGGCATGCCGCCTTTACAGTCCAGTAAACAAGCGGTTTTCCGCAAATAGGTTTTATATTTTTCAGAGGTATTGATTTGCTTCCGCCCCTTACCGGAATGAACGCTACATTCACTTCTCTATATCCTCCCGTAAATGTCCTCGTACCTTATAATATCATCCTCACCGAAGTAGTCACCGATCTGTACCTCAGTAATAATAAGAGATTCCTTTTCATCAGTATTCGTCAACCGATGCCTTGTGCCTTTTGGAATAAAAATTGAACTTCCACAATGTACTTCAATCACTGACAGATCCAACTGAACCGTTCCTACGCCATGTGCAACAATCCAGTGCTCCTCTCTGTGATTATGCGACTGTAGGCTTAGCTGGGATTTTGGATTCACACTAATAACCTTAGATTGGAAATAGTCATTCATCACAGTGGTTTTGTAAAATCCCCAAGGTCTCTGGAAAATCTCATAATCCACTATTCCCTCATCAAGGCTCATGAAATCATAGCCCAAATTAGCGTGGATATCCTGCAACAACAAGGCATGCATCTGGTTCTTAGTTATTATGTTCAGCAGACGGTTCTGCTCATCAACGACTGGCAAAAATTTAATAGACTCACTCTTAAACATCTCTGTTGCCTGTGGGATACCATCGGACTGCGTTAGGCACTTTGAATTTCTTGTATATAAGCCTTCAATTCGATCATCCACTGATGCACCTTTCAAAAATGCACGTCGTACATCACCATCCGTCAGAGTTCCCAGTACTACATCATTATTATTTACTATAACAAGGAACCCCTTTTTGTTTATGTCAATCATCTTCAAAGCCTCCTTGACAGAAACGTCACACGAAGCTGTGAAGATTTTTAAATTATCTCTCATCTATCTGCTTCCCCTCAAAATACAACTTTAAATAAAGGACAGCTTCAATGTTTTCTATATTTCAGTTTATCGCGTTGTACCTGCTCAATCGGGAGAATCTCGGACGGCTTATATGTGAGGACCTCGTGAACTGCATTCAGATTACGCACCAGCTTGCGGATGCCATCTGGCTCAAGAGACGCAGCATGATCGGTTCCCTTCCAAGTTCTGTCAAGTGTATAATGACGTTCAATCACATCTGCTCCAAGCGTGTATGCAGCCACATCAACAGCAATGCCAAGGTGATGACCTGAGAAACCAATGGCTTTAACACGATCCTCATATGCTTCACGCATGCGATTAATTTCAAGCAGACACACATCCTTGAACGGAACAGGATAACCAGAGGTGCAATTAAATAAAACAAGATCCTTTGCCCGGCCATTCTTCTCGAATAACTGAACAATCTGCTCCTCTTCCTCATGGCTGGTCATGCCGAAAGAAAGTTGAATCTCTCCTCCATAATTGTCGCAAAGCCACTGAAGCATCTCAAAATAAGTATTGCACGCAGACGGAATCTTAATAAACACAGGCTTTAAGGATGCAATCTCCTTTGCACTTGTCATATCCCAAACAGATGTGGAATAGATGATTCCAGCCTCTTCGCACCATTCTTTCAGCTGTGCATGCTGGTCAACCGTAAACTCCAAAAACTCACGATGCGCACCATAAGTGTCACCATATGAATTTGCAGGATTCGGATGAGGAGCATTATATTGCTCCGGTGTTAGCAATTCTTTCGGACAACGCTTCTGGAACTTGATTGCATCAGCCTTGCAGAAATGAGCCGCGGTCTCAATCAAATCTTTCGCAACCTCCATTTGTCCCATGTGATTGCAGCCAGCCTCTGCGATAATAAATGGTTTCTTGTACATGATTTATACCTCCGTGATATTAATAACTTTGATTTTCTATCTGTAAACACGTTCACAGACTTTATAAAGTATTCAGGCATACTTTCCAGCAAAAACACAAGTATGCAGAGTTTATTTTGACAATACTTGCTCTAACGTATTACGGTTGAATATTTCCAACATACCACCTCTAGTGCAATTTTGAATCATTATATGTCTTCGTTGGCTTTCATTGCTAATGTTTTTGTACCCCTTCTCCCAACGCAACAAATTATCGGGTTTCTGTTTGGGATCACCATCAATTCCTTTTGCATGTGCCTCGAATTTGTATGTATGATCTATACCCAATAAATAAATTTCAGAATAGCCCATGTACAAAGCCATTTCTAGCATTTCGTATGTTATTGTACCGGCAGAATAACCATTTTTAGACATGTCTTTTGAATATCTAGGCGAGCCATTCAAAAAGTACTTTTCGTAAATCGAAGAGTATATTGTATTTACAGGCTGTAAATAAAAATAAACATTATCATACTCCCTGCAGGCGAGTGGGTACAATGACAGGTGCGTGAAAATGAAAAAAGTATTTTTCGAATTTTCAATAGGTATTCTTATTTTTTCTCCAATCGAATTTGCATAATGCGGATCCCCAAAAAATAATATGTTGGTCTCCATACCGTCTTATCAAGCAAACCAAAGATACCATTAGATGCAAACGAATCTTCCCCAGCAATCATATTCAGGTCATCGATTGCTAAAGATGGTCCATTGCCAACTATAAAACACCGTTTACCTATTTTCGTGTCTTTGAATACATTTAAATCCTTTCCAACATGCAAGTGAGGGTTCTCTTTCCTTTGTTTTTTCATTTTCGCTTTATGCCTTGGTATCTTCACTAAATCAGTGAACAATGACAAAATATTTTTTGCATTCATCCTAATTACTCCCTAACAACAGTGATTCAAACCAAATCACTTCAATATTTATTTCTCATTTGCAAGTAACACACCAATTTCTTTAACAAACGTCTTATCCAACTCCCTGATAGCACTGCGACTATCGTAGTCCTCATTCCAATCAATATTCAATACCGCTTCGGCTACAGATTTTGGGTCTTTTCCATTGTAATAATACAGAAACTCATTAACTTTAGATTGCTCCAATGCCGGTATTTTGACAGAAACAACGCGAAGACCATTCGCAAGGTAAGAAAGCACTTTCGATGAAAAAGAAGTATGGTTAAACGCGGCATCAGGCATCTGTGTACTAAATCCCACATCACAGCTTTGCACAAATCGAATGTATTCTTCACCGCTAAGCAAACCGTCCATTGAAACGGTAGCACAATTTAATTTTGCAATTCTGTCCACCTCATCCTGCAATATTTTTTTCTCATTATCTGAACCAAAACCTAAAATGTGAATATGATAGTCAGGAGGCAGATATTCTGCTGCTGCTGCCGCTGCTATTGCGCCTCCTTTTCGCGGATCGAATGTCCCTGCGTAAAGCAAGTGTTTTTTTTCGTGCAGGATACCATTATCAAACTTGCAATTTTCCCGTGGCTTTTCAACTTGATATGTGCCATAAATAATTACCGATGGTTTATGGTTTTTGTTAACAGATTCATCTAATAATTCTGTAGGAAACATATAAGCATCTGCCTTTTTAAAAAAAGCAAGTTCCTTAATTTTCCCCTTCTGTTCATTTTTTACGTCAGAATAAATTTCTTCCACTTCTAATATCATTCGAAATTTTATAATATGCTTAAGGAGATTTATTATCCTCATATAACCAAGGGAGTGATAGACCACTACTGTATCATTATGATTAATATTTCTCAATGCATATGTAAACATTTGAAATATAAATACCAGCCTACGCAAAATTCTTTTTATAAGCCCTCCACCGCCAAAAGATGTAAATAGTTTTAACACAATATGGGGAGCAATATTTTTTTTCAGCCCTCTCTCGAACCCATAAGAACCACTAGCCGATATAATCTCGATTTCAAATCCTGCATCAACAATAGCATCACATATGTAGGACATTTTAGTAGCAGACGACAATACATTATATCGACCAGACACAAATTCATGTGGAGCATAATATCCAAAATAGTATATTTTTTTCACTATATTTTCCCCTTAAAACTGAAACTGTTTATAATATCTACAATAACGGTTACATCTGCATCATTATTAGATCATTCTCCAATTTTCAGCCGAAGCTGAATGGAAGTGTTCCCAAACTTCCAACACTCCTAGAAAGGAAACATCCCACTAAGATAAGGATGCAAACAGCATTGTATAACCACTTAGGTGTTACCTCGAATCCATCTATCAGCTTTGGAATATACAAAGACATGTATAATCCAAGAGGATATCCTATCCGTGTCACATAATTGTGCATTGGAGCAAACGCGTACACCATTGCCAGCAAAAGCAAAATATTTCTCAATCCATAAAAGTCCTTGTCTTCCCATTCATCGTCATCACTAACAGCATTTCCCATAATTTCTGTACTCTCAGACGCATACCTGGTTCCTCCATAAGCAAAAAATGAAATTATATATAATAAAACATAAATCACCAACATAGTATAAGCGCCAGTTGCCGTGGTTTCTTTCACCTCGCCATAATATAAGTTACTTAAGAAATTAAATATAGGAGAACGGAACAAATACAT
>JAJBTP010000092.1 GCA_020860805.1 Tannerellaceae bacterium
TAATATAACATAACGTACATGAATAAATCTATCGGAACAATTATGATGGCAACTTCCGTTTTATTAGGCGCTTGTACAGAGGACACAAAAAAGGAAAATGAAACTCTTCCTTTAATAGGCCGTACTGAAATTCAGGTGCCAAACGGACGAATGACACCGGAAGTTCTTTACAGTATGGCACGCCTGAGTGATGCCCGGATTTCTCCGGACGGAACCAAGGTGCTTTACGGGGTGACCTTTATCAGCATTGAACAAAACAAAGGCAACCGTGAACTCTTTGTTGTCAATCTGGATGGTACTGACAAAAAACAAATTACACAAACTCCTCAGAGTGAACAAAATGCAGTCTGGATTAACGGAGGCAAAGAGATCGCTTTCCTTTCCAGTGAGGGAGGTAGCTCGCAGATATGGATTATGAATCCGGATGGAACCAACCGCCGGAAAGTAAGTGATTATAAAGGAGGAATTAATGGTTTTGTTCTTTCACCGGACGAAACACAGGTTCTTTTCTTCTCTGATATTAAATATGGTGAACGTGCGTCTGATATTTATCCGGATTTGCCGAAAGCAACCGGACGTATTGTGGACGACCTTATGTATAAACACTGGGACGAATGGGTGGAAACTATCCCTCATCCTTTTCTGGCTTCTTTTGATGGACAGAAGGTAGGAGAAGCAAAAGATATTATGGAAGGTGAACCCTATGAGTGTCCGATGAAACCTTTCGGTGGTATTTCAGACTTTGCGTGGAGTCCGGATGGAAAACAAATTGCCTATGCATGCCGCAAAAAAACAGGATTGGAGTATAGTATTTCTACTAATTCAGATATTTACCTGTATGATGTAGCTACCGGACAAACTTCAAATCTGACAGAGGGAATGATGGGGTATGATACACTTCCGTCTTATTCTCCTGATGGAAAATATATCGCATGGATTAGCCAGGAACGGGATGGCTATGAATCTGACAAGATGCGTTTATTTGTAGCAGACCGTACTACAGGAGAGAAAACCTATCTGACTTCCGGATTTGATTATAATGCAGATAGTTTTCACTGGTTACCGGATAGCCGTTCGCTTTATATGATTGCCTGCAAAGAAGCAGTAACACATCTTTGGGAAATAGATTTAAATAAACAAATCCGTCAGATTACAACCGGCCAGTATAACTATATTGATATGGATGCTGTGAATGGTAGGGTAGTGGCTATCCGGCAATCCCACGAATCCCCATCCGAACTATTTGCAGTAAATCCGGCAATCGGTGAGGTAGCGGAGATAAGTTTCGAAAATAAACCCATTATGGATCAGTTAACCGTAGGTAAATCAGAACCTCGCTGGATTAAAACCAGTGATGGAAAACAGATGCTGACCTGGGTTATCTATCCTCCGAACTTTGACCCGGATAAAAAATATCCGGCACTTCTTTATTGCCAGGGAGGGCCACAAAGTACCGTGAGCCAGTACTGGAGTTTCCGCTGGAATTTCCAGATAATGGCAGCAAACGATTATATTATTGTAGCTCCTAACCGCCGGGGTCTGCCTGGTTTCGGACAGGAATGGCTGGAACAGATTAGTGGAGATTATGGAGGCCAGAATATGAAAGATTATTTTGCTGCTATTGATGAAGTGGCCAAAGAACCGTATGTTGATGAAACCCGTTTAGGCGCAGTAGGTGCCAGTTATGGTGGTTTTTCTGTATTCTGGTTGGCCGGAAATCATCAGAAACGTTTCAAAGCCTTTGTTGCGCATGCCGGTATCTTTAACCTGGAGCAACAATATCTGGAAACAGAAGAAATGTGGTTTGCTAACTGGGATATGGGAGGTGCCTACTGGGATAAGAGTAATGCCGTTGCTCAAAAAACGTTTGCCAATTCACCTCACCTGTTCGTAGATAAATGGGATACACCTATTCTGGTAACACATGGCGAACTGGATTACCGTATTCTGGCATCTCAGGGTATGAGTGCTTTCAATGCTGCTAAATTAAGAGGTATTCCGGCAGAACTATTGATTTATCCGGACGAAAACCACTGGATTGCTCAACCCCAAAACGGAGTCCTTTTCCAACGGGTATTCTTTAACTGGCTTGACAAATGGCTTAAATAAAAATAGAAAAGGGGGTATCCGACAAGAAAGATACCCCCTTTTTATTTTGATAACCGGTAGCTATCATCTGCATATGCTCTTAAGAGTCTTATCGATACCTATCTGAGTAACTCCTACTTTTGTTGTAAAATAGAGTTTACTATATTTTTCCCCATTTGTCCCGGAGGTACACCGTATTTCTGTTTAAAACAACGGTTAAAATGAGCCTGGGTTTCAAATCCTAACTCCAAGTATATTTCTACAGGCTTCACTGTTCCGCTTGCCAGTCTCTTGTAAGCTTCTTCCAGACGTTTGGAAAGGAGCCACCGGGTAGGAGTGGTATGGAAGAACTTCACAAACTCCCTGCGGAAAGTGGAGAGGCTTCGCCCTGAATATTCAGCAAAAACTTTTAAGGGCACATTAAACATATAATTTTGTTCCATATATTCCCGTAAATCTTTTCTCGAAAACTTATCGAAATGAAACAGCGAAAACATCAAATCTTTATCTAACAGAGTCAGTATATAAATCGCCTGTTGAGCCTTCATCTGCATCAGATTCCTGTCTAATACATAGTTTTTGTCGATGGAAAGCTTCAGGTCTGCAAACAAAATATCCCATAAATCATGGGATGGTAATTTCTTGACAGTGACAGGTATATACTGCCTGTTCTCCGGGTATGTGTTTTGTTGAAGGTACCGTTTTAAAGTTTTATTCGAAATATTTACACATATCAACCTGAAATAACCACTCCGGGACGAGGGTCTCATTTTTATTCGTGCCAGATTTCCTTTGGCCAGTAGTATATATTCTCCTGCCTGTGCTTCATATTCTTTACCGGAAATGGTGATATGAAAAGAACCCTCCATTATATGAATTAACCGATGAAAGGGTTCATCTATTTCGCGATAAGTAATCCGGTTATAGCAGGTGTAATATACCGGATCATCCAATTTATAAAGCTTTCTTTCTGTTTGCATATACAAAAATAGTCAATTTGCTGATGCTTACAGACAAATAAAAATGATATTTAAAGATAAAAAGGAACGAATCGTTTCTCTTTACCTTTGCAATCAAAAATATACTTATATACAATGCAAGATAAATTATTGACCCCGGCCTATATCTGGTCTTTCCTGAGTAGTTTCCTGATGTTTTTCTCCTTTTATCTGTTACTTCCTGTTTTACCGTTGTATTTAATTAACCACTTTCATGCAGGGAAGTCATTAGTGGGTATTATCCTTTCTTCCTATACAATTACGGCTCTGTTTATACGTCCTTTTGGTGGTTGCCTGGTGGATTCGCTTCCCCGTAAGTGGTTACTGATTGTTTGCTACTGTCTCTTTGTCGCATTTTTCGGAGGCTATATATTAGCTACTACCCTGCTTATTTTTGCTATCCTGCGGGCACTTCACGGAATGGCATTTGGCATGGTTACCATCTCCAATTCAACCGTAGCTATAGACGTCATGCCTGCTTCCCGGCGTAACGAAGGGATTGGGTATTATGCCCTTTCTACTAACCTCGCTATGGCTGCCGGTCCTACCGCTTCTCTTTTTCTGTTTGATAGTTTTCAAAATTACACGTATGTTTTTATGACTTCCCTGATTGCCGGTATAATAGGAATTATGTGTGCCGTCATGATAAAAACCGAACCTATACCTGTTAAAAAGGATAAAGAACCTATTTCATTAGATCGTTTTTTTTCTGGTTAAAGGATTACCCTGTGCTCTGATTTTTACGTTAATTTCTTTTAGTTATGGTATCCTGACTACCTATGTAGCCATTTATGGTGCTGACGAGGTGGGATTGTTGACCGGTACAGGTATGTTTTTCGCTATTTTCTCTATAGGGTTGGTTAGTTCCCGCCTATTGGCTGCGGGTTTAATGAAAGCGGGTAAATTAAATAAAGTAATATTTACAGGGATTATCCTGATGATTGCCAGTTATGGGATATTTATTTTCCTGAAAACAGCCCTGTCGTTCTATTTCTCAGCTTTTACACTGGGAATATCTTATGGGTATGTCTTTCCTGCCTTTCAGGCTGTTTTTGTTAATCTGGCAACCCACAATCAACGGGGAACAGCTAATTCATTCTATTATATTTCCGGAGATCTGGGTATCGGTATTGGTGTACTGGCCGGGGGATATATTGCAGAATTAAGTAATTATACTACTGCTTATATCACAGGATTGGTACTGGTCATCTTGGGAGGAATTTTGTATAAAGTCATTGGTGCAGGCTATTATGAGCAGAATAAATTATCCGAATAATAGATACCTGCTTCACCAGCCGGTAATACCCGGACTTTCATCTTTTTGCAAGAGATTAAAAATTTATCCTCTTTCTTTTATAACCTCTTTAACTTGCTTTATAAGGGAATCCAGGCCGGAAATCATAGGATCAAGTCGTCTGGCTTTTTCTAAACAAGGTAGAGACAAATCCGGCTGGTTTGTAAAAAGATAAGCATATCCTAAACGATAATTCCATAATCCGTTGTCTTTTCCTTCCTTTTCGATTGATTTGAGAATCCGGATACCTTCTTCCGGTTCAGCTATATTGTTAAAAGCTCTCCCTAAAAACATTTTCATATGAAAGTCAATCTTTTTTGCCGGAAGTGTATAGATGGTAGATATAATTCTTCTATGGGCGTTTTTCTTATGCCAGTATTCCAGAACTTCTTCTAAATTTTTGTTGTCAATTTCTTTTGTCTGGGAATAATTAATCTCAGCTATGGGAAGTAAACCATTGATGAAACTTTCAAAATCCCTCGCAAGAAACAAAATCCTGTATTCTTCTTCCGGTTCTACTAATATCACTTCCGGTTCTCCGTCTTTTCTGTAATCGAGCATAACTACGGCATCATTCCAGTTATCTGTTTCACAAATACACAATCCCCATTCCGGAAGCCCTCTTTCTTTTTGGAGATACGGACTTCCTAATTCTCCTAAAAGAGAACAGGGTTTATTGTATCCTATTCCCATAATACCTTCTATAGAAAATACTTTATCCACGCCTGAGATAGAGGAAAGAGTGGCAAAGTGAGTGGCTTTAGGTATCCCTCCGTTTTGATGTTTCATCAATTCAATATATGAATCCGGAAGTTTGTAACCCAGTTCAGATTCTACCTGCCGGATTAGTTCATTCGTTAAGGGTTGTTCCTCATAATTATCATAAGCGTATTTGCTGGATTCCCAGAAATTTCTGAATTTAATTGATTTAAAGTACTCCATATGGTTTGTTATTTAAGACGGTTAATTAATTATCTAATAAAGATATAAAATAAATAAGAAATAAAAGAAAAGAGGGGCTCAACCACCCCTCTTTAAATACTATTTACTTGATTATTGACTATTTGGTCAATAATACCGTATCAATTGCTTTTTTGAAATCTTCTTTTCCCAGTGCACCTCTTGCCATTTGGGGAGGACCTTCCAGGGGACAGTACAGGTGAGTCGGAATAGAACGGATTTGAAAGTCGGCCGATAATTCTTCCTCAGCTTCTGTATCTACTTTATAG
>JAJBTP010000443.1 GCA_020860805.1 Tannerellaceae bacterium
AATTAAAACAGATACAACTGGAACAGGAAAACCAGGAAATCAAATTAAATACAAGCAAATTCCGTTGGTTACCTAACCTCAATGCTTCTGTAGGAGAAGAATTCGCATTCGGACGTTCCTTATCCAGTGATAATACCTATGTAGACCGGAACTCTACCAGCACTACCGGTTCCATCTCTACCAGTATGCCGATATTTGATGGATTCGAAATTAAAAATGATATCGCTGCCCGTAAGCTGGATTTACTGACTGTTATAGAAAATCTGAAAAAAGCACAGGAGGATTTAGCAATGAATGTAGCCTCTGCTTATCTGGAAGTTTTGTATTACAAAGAAATAGAAAAAGTAGCCGAATTACAGGTCTACCTCACCGGAGAACAAACGACCCGTACAGAATCACTGGTTAGTGCGGGAAAAGTCCCCCTTTCACAACTCTATGATATGAAAGCACAGTTAGCGAACGACGAAGTTACTTTATCCGATGCGCGGAATAATGTGAAATTATCGCTTTTGGATTTGGTGCAACTTCTGGAACTGGAAAGAGACGGAGGTTCATTCGATGTAGTAGCACCCGATACACAGGATGCTATCAGCAAATACATGGGTAGCATTCTTCCTCCTGATAATATCTATGACCATGCAATTACTTTCAAACCTCAAATCAAAGAACAGGAATATTTATTGCAAAGTAATGAGAAAACGCTAAAGATAGCCCAGGCAGGTTATTATCCAAAACTCAACTTCGGAGCCGGATATAGTAACGGATATTACTTTTATCATGGAAAAGGAATACAGAATATGACTTTTAGCGACCAGTTAAAAGCGAATGAACGGAAATATTTGGGATTCAGCCTGAATATTCCTATCTTCAATCGTTTCCAGGTACGTAACAGTATACGAAATGCAAAAGTAGAAATCATTAACCGGCAGTTAATGATGGATAATACCAAAAAGACTCTTTATAAAGAAATACAGCAAGCCTATTACAATGCTATTGCCGCACAAGATAAACTGATTGCATCCGAAAAATCAGTAGAAGCTAATGAAGAAGCTTTCCGGTATGCCGAAAAACGTTATGAAGCAGGCAAAAGTACAGCTTACGAATTCAACGAAGCAAAAACAAAATTAGCACAAAGCTTGTCTGAACAAGCAAGCTAAATTCAGCTTCATCTTCCGTGCAAAAATTCTTGACTTCTACAATGGTATCCCCATCCGGTTATAAATTATAAAAGAAACTTCCGGGACCGCATAGCAATAGATGGTTATATATCTTTTGACAATATATACCTCCTGTTTCTATGCGGTTCTATGTAATCAAATATCTCCCTTTATAATTTCAAAATAATCCTCGCAATCTTCAAAAATGTCTTCTCCTTCCAGTTCATAAGCACGGAGCAAGGCTTTTTTTGCCTTTTCCTCTTCATCTATTTCATAATATGACTGGCCCAAACCCAACCATATATGCCCCATTTCTAAACCATCCGGACACTTTTGAGCCTCTGCATACGCCTGTACGGCACTTTCATAATCTTCCATATTAAAATACAAATCACCCAGGGCCGTATAGACATGCAAACTGATTTCCCAATCCGTTTTCGGTTGGGGAATAGCAGTTAAAGCAGCCTGATACTGTTCCAGTGCCAGAGAATAATTTTCTTCACCGGACTCCATTGCTTCATCTCCTTTTTCCAGAGAAGTCAGGATATCATTGTAAACTAAATCTGATAATTCTGCCATCTTTGTTTATTTTTAGTGGTTTTAATAAACCTATAGCTTACTGCACAAAAGTATACAAAGATTTCAATATATAAAACTGAAGCGTACACCACATACAATCCCTCTGGAAAAAGAAGATGCCAACTAAATCAAATCTACAAAGAAACTAATCCAACAGATAAGTATTCTCAAACTCATTCACTATCTGATGTTGCTTTTTGAAAAACAATCTGGCATCCAATTCACCTGTGCCACAAATAGGATTCGAACAGCGTATCCATGTCTCCGCCCACCCACCGGCGGAGTACATCAAATGTCTGTTGTTCTTTATGAATAATCGGATTAAATCCCTGCGCATAAAAAATACCCAGATTCACACTACTACTCTCCACCAGATAAATATCATTATAAAGTGCCATATCCGAATAAAAGATAGCAATTTCCTTTCCTGAAACAGGAGAATATCCTCTTCTGCAAATATCTTCTGTCTCTGTCAGCAAATTTTTCAGGTCATTCAACACTGATTTTATATCTTCAGAAGTAACAGTACCTATCTTCCGGAAAAAACCAAGTCCTGTATAAAGTTCCGGACGATGTTACCATCTATAATAAAAATAAGCCGGCGGATAGAGTTAAATGACTCAAGATAGATATCCTTAACCTGCTTGTATTCATCCAGATAATTTAATTCCGAAAGAGGCGCCACATCCGCAAACCCATTATTAAAAAATAACCATTTAAGATGCGCAAATTTCATTAACCAATCATAGTAATAATAACTAATCACAGGTAGATTCTTACAAACAGCCGTAAATTTTGAATTCACAGCTTTACCTGCCTGTTCAAAAATATCATGTGCAGTCTCTGTTGCAAATTTATAGCCTTGTTCATTCGTCATATTCTCAATCAGGATAAGTTCCATAGGATGGCTGTAAACACAGGCATAGTCATCCATCAAACTTCCCAGTGGAACAGCAAGTGCTCCCGAAATCTTCATTAAATCATCCACTGAAAACTGAATATCACCATTCAATTTACGATACACTGAATGGGGTTGAATATCTAATATCTTCGACAATAACCGGGCATGACTTTCTCCTGCCGGCAATCGTTGTTGCAAAACGACTTTTAACCGGCAAAGTAATTGTTGATAATCCATATCTTAAATTATTTTATGATTCGTATTATACGTACCCATCTCTATTTTAAACTTTTCAAGAACTTCACGTTGTACAGCCGTAAACTGCTGCCGCAAATGAGTACCACTCTGGCTGATAAGTGTTGCTGAGCGACGCCACACATCAAACCATCGGGTCATTGTCTGGCATACATCCGAACTTCTGGTTATTACAGGATTAATAGGACTCAGATGAAACACACCAAAATTGATATTATCACTCTCCAGAATATACATATCACTGGGTAAAAATAAATCTGTACAATAAATCTCCATTTCTTTTCCATTCTCCAGTCGCCCGTGAATACAAACACGCTCAAACAACTGCAGAACCTCTTCCAGTTCATGTACCAGACGAACAGTATCTTCTTTAGTCAGATAACCCAACAAATAAAACTTCCGGATATCCGTAATATAATTCTCCAGAATTTTATAACTGACCAGATACACGGAGCGTTTTAGTGAATGGACTGCCGAAATATACCGTTCCATCAACTGTCGCGTCTTTGGCATACCTACAATCTTAGAAAGTGGTACCAGTGTTTCAGTTCCTTTATTAAAAAGAAGCCATTGAAGTCCTGAAAACTTCGCTATCCAATCAAAAGTAGGATTCAGAATATCCGGAAAAGTATTACATGTAATATAAAATGTAGAATAATCAGACCGGGATGCAAACGAAAACAAATCCACTGACCAGTCAAATATCTGGTTACTCTCATTACTACGAAACGAATAATCATGCAACAATAACTGCAAAGGTTGCCATCTGATTTTCCTGGAACCTGTATAAACTTCATATATAGGAATAGTCAGTTCTTCACATAAAACAAAGATCTCTTCCACTGAAAAAGAGTCTCACCCGACATTTTTCGGCTCACCACAGAAATACTAATTCCCAGAATATCACTAATCTTTTTCCGGTACCCTCTTTGATCCCCAAAACGAATAGCAATCGCTGTCTTCAAATTATTTAAAATCTCTATATGCTGCATGGCTGGCGTTTATTTTAAATTCGACGTTTAATTTGCTACATACACGCTATATTTTTTCTAGTTCTTCATACTGGCGTTTCATAAATAATCTTCTTTCCCGGTAATTACTACCCGACAAAATAGTAGCACCCCGTTTCAGACAATCAATAATTATTTCCTGCGATCTGATATCTTCTTCATTTTCAGTATAAGCAAAAGAAAGATGGTACAGAAAATAAAATACCGTATTTCCTTTCGAACTGCTTATGGTATTACTATGAAAATTCATATCAATCGGTGAGATTGCAAATGTCAAATTACG
Organism: Tannerellaceae bacterium; assembly: GCA_020860805.1. Classification (GTDB taxonomy): domain Bacteria; phylum Bacteroidota; class Bacteroidia; order Bacteroidales; family Tannerellaceae; genus UBA4116. The sequence continues at coordinate 4,186 of JAJBTP010000443.1, forward strand.
GTAAGTAGAATCTGCCGGGTTTTCACACATATGTTCAATCCACATCAACATATCTTTTAATTCCTCCTTAATAGCTTCTGCATCATTTTGTGTAATCATATCCACATCCAGAAAGAAGCGGATATCTTTTACTGTATTTTCAATAATATAAGGTCCCCATATAACAGTCATGTACTGAAAAGATTCAATAAGTTTCCGGTTATAATCATTAGCATCCTGAAACATCTCCCAGTTTTCGGCCACCTTCTGATAAAAATCATTTTCAAGACATTGTGTAGTGAAATAATTCAATTTCATCAACAATAACTGGCTCAGTTTATCATACCGTATATAAAACACTTCCGGCAATCGGCTACAAACAGCCGTATAAGAGCTATCCCGACACTGAACCGCATTTTCCAGAATAGAAAACATTTTATTGATATGGCTTTTATTGATGTCAAAAGAAAAAGGATCAGGAAACCGGTAAGCACAAAGTGAACTTACACTTGCCGGATTTTTATCGCCCAGCGACTCCATAGAAATACCTAACTCACAGCAAATATTAAAAACCTCATCAAACGTGAACTTGTATTCTCCCCTGAGTCTTCTCCACACCGACTTATAATCTTTTCCAGTGATTCCACTCAGTTTCTCAATAATCTGAGACTCATCCTGAATTCGTAGAATAAGAATTTTTCGAAGATTAGTCAGCAAAGTATGATATGTTTGCATAGTGATTAAGTTAAGACTATGCCAAATTTATCACTAATCCGACGGAATGCCTAATAAGGAAATAAGTTTTTTCAATACCTAAAAAGGGTAACTCACGAGTTTATGTCCTTTATTTCTTTTATACTCAAACCGGTACATTCAGCAATAACGGTAGGGTCAATACCTTTCTGTTTTAGTGCGGAAACAATTTCTTGAATAGATTTGTGGTCAGTACTTACCGGCTCAAATAATTTATCGACAATATGTTCTATTGCTCTGAAAAGACGCTCATTGGATTTTTCATCACCAAAGTTAATTCCACAAAATTCTGAGAGTTCACGGGTAATAATTGTATAATAAATTCCTCCTACCAAAAGAGCCGTGCGTGCCCGGACATCCACATCTGTATGGGCAAACCATTGCTCAATGCTTTCCATTTTAGCAGCAACATTTAATTCACGCAACTTTTTAGAGCGCCTTGTCACACTGTTTTTATCCGCTATTTCCCAGATTAAAAGTTGTTGTATACTTTTATTCTCCATAAGCGATTTTGCCAACTGTATGATAGCCGTTTTATAATATTCTTTTATTTCAGTTTTCTTAGGACTTCTATACTCAAGAATATCATTCATCCAGTAATCCAACGTTTTGGTATATACTTCCAGAAAACCCTCTAAGTCCCCAAACCATTGATAAAATACTTTAGAGGTTATTCCTGCTC
>JAJBTP010000625.1 GCA_020860805.1 Tannerellaceae bacterium
CTATTGAGCTTTCTGCTACGAATGTCCGGCAGGGAGGAGGTCCTTTTGGTGCGGTGATTGTAAAGGATAATGAAATTATCGCTACCGGGATGAACCGTGTAACGGATTCGTGTGATCCTACTGCCCATGCGGAGGTTAGTGCTATCCGGAATGCGTGTGCAAAGCTTCATACGTTTGATTTGTCGGGTTGTGAAATCTATACTTCGTGTGAGCCTTGCCCGATGTGTCTGGGAGCTATTTACTGGGCGCGTCTGGATAAAATGTATTACGGAAATACGAAAACGGATGCTAAGCATATCGGTTTTGACGATTCCTTTATTTATGATGAACTGGAACTGAAGCCCTCAGAACGCAAGCTGCCTTCCGAAGTTCTTTTGCCGGATGAAGCTATTAAGGCTTTTCAGGCGTGGACAGATAAGGGGGATAAAATAGCGTATTGAATCTGTATATATATTGATACTAAAGATGTGGGGAATTTATCTCCCCTCTCAGAGGGGAAAATCAAAAAAAATCAGCCTTTTACAATCTTTTGGCCAAAACTGGATTACAAATCCCCTTCAATCAGGCATACGTCTCCCGGATTCGAAAAATAGTTGTCAATCGCCGGTTGGAGCCCCCCCCAATACGGTCCGTTGTAGTCGTTGCTGCCGCCGCCCAGTGCGGTGTATAGATTAATGATGGCCTGCATGCGGTCGAAAAGGTCGTTTACTTCGGTTAGTTGGGCGTTGAGCAGGGATTGTTGTGCGGTCAGGATTTCCAGATAGGTGGAGGAGCCTGCCCGGAAGAGTGCCTGGGTGTATTGTACGGCCTTTTCGAGGTTGTCTATCTGGGAACGGTCTTCCAGCATCCGGCTATCGGCTGCTTCGTATTGATAGAGAGCGTCACTGACTTCTTTCCCTGCCTGTAGAAGGCTTTGCTGGAAATTTATCTGTGCTTCCTGTTGTTGAACTTCGGCAATACGCAGGTTGGCCAGGTTGTTTCCCCGGTTGAAGATGGGTTGGGTAAGATTAGCTACGGCTGACAGAATCAGTTTACCGGGATTGAGTACGGCTGTTCCGGCGGCATTGGTCCATCCGGCATTTCCACTGATAGTGAGTTGCGGATAGAAGGCGGTCCGTGCCTGGTTGGTATTATAGAAGGCTGTGGCCAGTTGCATTTCCGCATACTGTATATCCGGACGGTTGGCCAGGAGTTGTACGGGCACTCCGGCACGCAGGTATTCCGGCAGGTATTGGGCTTCCAGTTTATTGCGCTCAATTTGTTGGGGTGGATGCCCAATCAGAACAGCCAGTGTATTTTCTGTTTCCCGTACCTGTTGTTGCAGGGTGAACAGGGAGGCTTCTACCTGGTGGGTATTGGCCCGGCTTTGTACGATAGCAGCTTCGTTGGTCATACCCGCCTCTTTCATGGCTTCCAGTACCCGTATGTTTTCCCACCAGAGCAGGAGGGTGGATTGGGTAATACTGACCTGCTGGTCCAGCATCAATAGGGTATAATATAGATTGGCGATATTTGTGATAAGGGAGGATTGTACCATCCGGCGGTAGGCTTCGCTTTGCAGGAGGGAAGTATATGAACCCCGGCTGGCATTTAGCAGGCGTCCGGAGATATCCAGCTCCCAACTGGAAACCAGCGGTAGCTGGTAGGTTTGGGTGGCTTTACTATGGTCGTAACTGCTGACGGTTCCTTCCGGCGAAATGGCTAAAGAGGGAAGGAATGCCAGCCTGGAGGCCATGAGACTGGCCTGCGCGGCTTCGACCTGTAGCCGGGCGGTTTGTAAATCCGAATTATTGCGCAATCCGGTTTCTATGAGGTGCCGTAGTTTATCATCCTGGAATAAATCCCGCCAGTTGAGTTGCCCGATGTGGAGGGTATCACTTAGCAGGGTATATCTACCGGTGAATAAGGGTCGCGGTAGAGTCCGGTGGTATTCATTTCCGGACGCTCATAGGTTCTGTATACATTGCAACCTGCCAGACTGCAAAGTGACAGGCTGATAAATATCATTTGTTTTGTCAGGCTTTTGGTTGTCATACGGATTTTGTTTTTGGTTTGGTTGTTTCTGTAGCCGGTTTGGTGGGTACCGGTTTTATCTTTTCCTGCAGATACTGGAATACGACGTAGAAGACGGGCACAATAAAGATTTGGAATATCATCCCGAAGAACATACCTCCGATGGCTCCTGTTCCGAGGGTACGGTTTCCGTTCGCTCCTACACCGTGTGCCAGCATCAGAGGTAATAGTCCGATAACCAATGCCAGGGAAGTCATCAGGATAGGACGCAAACGGGCTTCGGCTCCTCCGATGGCCGACCATACGATGCTCATCCCACTTTGCCGCCGCTCAATGGCAAATTCGACTATCAGGATGGCATTTTTGGCTAACAGGCCGATAAGCATAATCAGGGAGATTTGCAGGTATATGTTGTTCTCTACACCCATGATAGTAGCCAGTATAAAACTTCCGGCTAATCCGAAAGGAACGGACAGGATGACTGCCAACGGTAGGATATAACTTTCGTATTGTGCGCTTAATAACAGATAAACGAACAGGATACATAAGATGAAGATGGAAGTGGTATTACTGCCTGTACTTTCTTCATCGCGGGTAATTCCTGAAAATTCATATCCATATCCTGACGGAAGACTTTCGGCTGCGGTTTCGCGGATGGCTTTAATAGCGTCTCCTGAACTGTATCCGTTGCCGGGGGTTCCGGTTACGGCGATGGCGGTAAAGAGGTTGAAGCGGTTGATGTTTTGTGGTCCGTATACTTTCGTTAATGTAATGAACTGACTGATAGGTGCCATCTCGGTTCCGTTTCTCACATATATGTTATTGAGTGTTTCGGGGCTTACCCGGTAGCGGCTGTCGGCTTGTATCATAACCCGGTATAATTTCCCGAAACGGTTGAAGTTGGAGGCGTATAATCCTCCGTAGTATCCCTGTAAGGTAGTCAGGATATCACTGGGTTGAATACCAGCTTTCATACAGGCTGCCACATCAATATCAATCATATATTGTGGAAAGTTGGGATTGAAAGAGGTCTGGGCTGTACCTATTTCCGGCCGCTGGGATAATTGTGCCAGGAAGGTTTGTGCTGTTTCGTAAAACGTATTCAAATCACCACCAGTACGGTCCTGTAAGTCAAACTCCACTCCATTCGTCAGACTAAATCCCGGAATCATTGGTGAGGAGAAGATGAGTATCCGGGCACTGTTGATGATTTGGGTTTTGCCATACAACCGGCCTATGACGCTGTTTACATCTTCGCCTTTGCCTTTGCGGTCGTCCCATTCTTTGAGTTTACATATAAAAGTTCCGTACGAACTACCGTTTCCGGCAATAAGACTCATCCCGATGACACTGGTACGGCTTTGCAGGGCTTCTTCGGATACCAGGATGGTATCTATCTGTGCCATGACCCGGCTGGTTTCTTCCAGAGAGGTGGCCGGGGGGAGTTTGACGGTGACAAAGAAGGTTCCCGTATCTTCATTCGGTACTAATCCGGTTGGGGTATTTTTCATTAGGAATACTAATACCAGTGACATGATAACTAATACACCAAAGGGTATCCATTTATGGGCAAAGAGATAAACGACTCCCCGTTTATAACGTGCCTGGAGTTTTTGATAGTTCCGGTTGAACCCTTCATGGAAACGGCTGATAAAAGTTGATTTCTTTTCTTTTTCTTTGTCATGGGGTTTCAGGAATAACGCACAGAGTGCCGGACTGAGCGTCAGGGCATTCGGGGCGGATATACCGATAGCGGAAGCCATGGTTATACCAAACTGGGTATAAAACACTCCGGAGGTTCCTCCCATGAAACTAACCGGTATGAATACGGCCATCATAACCAGGGTGATGGATATAATTGCGCCGGATATTTCGTTCATAGCATCCAGGGCTGCCTGTAGGGCGGAGTCGTATCCCTGATCCAGTTTGGCATGGACTGCTTCGACTACCACAATGGCGTCATCCACTACTATGGCAATGGCCAGGATTAAGGCACATAGGGTAAGCAGGTTCAGACTAAACCCGATAATGTATAGGATGAACAGGGCTCCGATAAGGGCTACCGGAATAGCAATAGCCGGTATCAGGGTGGAGCGTAAATCCTGTAGGAATATATATACAACAATAAATACCAACAGGAAGGCTTCGAGTAATGTTTTGATTACTTCATGGATAGAAGCATACAGGAAGTCGTTGGCATTTATGAGGATTTCATAGTCTATCCCCGGAGGGAAATCTTTTTGGCTTCTTCCAGGGCCGCATTGACATTATTAATTACCTGTGTTGCATTGGAACCGGCTGTCTGGAATACGGCTACAGCAATGGCCGGATGTCCGTTGGACTCACTGGATATCTGGTAGCTTAATCCTCCGAGTTCAATCCGGGCAATATCGCCTAAACGCAGGATTTCTCCGTCTTCGGTGGCACGGATGATGATGTTTTCAAATTGTTCGGTATCCTGTAACCGGCCTCTGTATTTCATGGTATACTGGAAGGTCTGATCGCCATTTTCACCGAACATACCGGGGGCTGCTTCTATGTTTTGTTGCGCCAGTGCGGCTGTTACATCGGAGGGTATTAATTTGTATTGTGCCATGATATCCGGTTGCAGCCAGATACGCATTGAATAGTCATGAGAACCCCATGCAGAAGCGTCTCCTACGCCGTTCACACGCAGAATTTGTGGCAATAGATTGATTTCTGCGTAGTTTTGAAGAAAGACTTCGTCATACTGATCGTCCGAACTATAAATGGTAAATACTTCCAGAATACTGGTTTGCCGTTTACTGGTGATGACTCCTACCTGTACGACTTCGGCCGGAAGTAATCCCTGTGCTTTGGATGCCCGGTTTTGTACGTCTACAGCCGCCAAATCCGGATTGGTTCCCGGTTTGAAATAGACGGTAATACTGGCACTTCCTGTATTGGAGGCCGTAGAGGTTATGTAGGTCATATTTTCGGCTCCGTTTATCTGTTCTTCCAAAGGTGCAATCACACTATTTAGAATGGTTTGTGCGTCGGCTCCTGTATAGGATGTACTTACTTGAATGGTAGGAGGTGAGATATCCGGGTATTGGGTGATGGGTAACTGGGTAAGCCCCAGAATACCTAATATGACAATCACAATGGATATAACTGTGGATAATACAGGACGTTTGATAAATCGTTCGAATGTCATAACCGCTGTTGTTTAATTACTTTTTTCTTCCTGTTTTATATCCTGTTGTGCGCCGGCTGCCATTTGTTTCAGTCTGGCCTCTGCCTGTTCCGGTGTAATGGGTTTGATATGGGTACCATCCCGTAAAGTTCCCACTCCATCGGATACAATCCGGTCGCCTGCTTTTAAGCCTTGTGTAACTACATAATCTTTACCGTTGTCGAGGTCATAAATCTCAATCTGGTTACTTTTTACGGTGGAACTATCTGTTACCAGGTAGACAAACTTTTTATCCTGTATTTCATAGGTGGCTTTTTGAGGAATCACAATGGCATCCTGTATGTTGTGAGGAATTAACAGGACTCCTGTCCCTCCACTGCGTAACATGCGTGTAT
>JAJBTP010000128.1 GCA_020860805.1 Tannerellaceae bacterium
GCTATAGAAGATTTACAAACACTGAAAGAAGCATGTGATGACTTTTATAATGTTCATTATGAATTTGAACAATTCCAATCTTTTTGGGATGGTACCCCTGTTTTTGATGTAAATCAATTGAATCCGGATGCTTGTAAAGATTTTACACAGTCTAAAGACTATGCGGAACATTTTCTTCCTTTCGTGGGAAGACGTGGTTTTCTGGCATGGGATTGTAATGAAAAAATAGCGATGGCAAGACGGACATATGCCTGTGGGCTTATCTCTGAAGAGGATTTTTGGAACTTTGTCAGACCTTTGTCGCAAAGAGCAAATGCTTATTTTAAATCCTGGGAAGAATACGCCATGAGTTGCTTTTGTGGAGGACTTTATTTTATGTTCAGAGAACAGAGAAACGATGAAGATAAAGTAGAAAACTATTATGAAATAAGCTGTAATATGTTAAATCATCTGTTTGACACGGATGGAGCATGGGATAGAAACGGCTGGTTTACGTATCCCGGTAAGAAGTGGGTTATCTCGGCATATGAAATGAAAAATTTACTGGTAGACTGGAAAGGGGCAGCTGCATGTATTGCTACCGACCGGATATTAGTAGATGGTTGTAAAGTAGGCTATATGTATCGTGAAGAACCGGATGGAGACTGGGATAGCGGATGGCGTTTTATGGAGGGTGATGAAACAGATGATTATATGGATGATGCAAATAATTCCGGTATTTATGGACTCAACACAATCTGTAATTATTCCCCTGATATACTTCCACTTTTGAATGCTCCTTATGGAACAGCCTATATACGGAATAAAGCAGGAGAATTTGAAGAGGATAGGATTGAAAAGCGTGATTAAATAAGAATAGATGAGGAAAAAGAGGTGAAATAAATCAAAATAAGATACCTGTAAAATAAAAGTTTTCCTTTCACCCTTCACAAAGCACAGTAACATTTTATTATATACCGTCCTAAAAAAGGTTGACTATTTTTAATCAAAGATATTCTTTATAGTCTAAAGGGATTTGGCTTGAGGCTGAGCTTTGATTTGCTGTATGTTGCGCAGGAAATCTCTGGCTTCTTTGCATATCTGTTGCTTGCTTTCTGTATATCATTTCCGTGCTCCCTGCATTGAACTTTCTTTTCACCCGGGTGGGGCAGCTATTCCACCTGGATGGGTCAGCTGTCTTACTCGGGTGGAACAGCCGCCCCACCCAGGTGAAAATGAATTTATATAAGGGGATAAATAAATTATTTCCTGCGAATCACTCCAATGGGAAGTAAGGGAATCCCAACTGTTCTGCATGAAAGAAAAATAATTATCTTCATGCAATTATCAATTAAAATCAGGGGATAATATGAAACCTATTCAAACGGACAGATTAATGGTACGGCTGGCTGAGCTGGAAGATGCGGAAGCTATCTATTCGTATCGTTCTGATGTGCTTGCAAATAAATATCAGGGATGGTTTCCCGGTTCTATAGAAGAAGTGCGTGATTATATGGTTCATATGCCGCGTATATTAGATGTGGTAGATATTTGCTTTCAGTTTGCCATAGTTGAACTAACCGGAAACCGGTTAATCGGAGATATGGGTATTAGTTTTACAGGTCACGAAGGGATGCAGGCCGAAATTGGTTACACTTTGCATCCGGATTTTCAGGGAAAAGGATATGCTACCGAAGCGGTTAATGCCATGATGGAATATCTTTTCATAGTATTGAAAAAACATCGTATTATAGCATCCGTCGATCCACGAAATACGGCTTCTATCCGGTTACTTGAACGGTTGAGTTTCAGGAAAGAAGCCCATTTCAGAGAAAGTTATTTTCTACGTGGAGAATGGACAGATGACGTAGTATATGCTATGCTTGAAAAGGAGTTTTAATTCTTATTTTCCGGGACTTTCAGGGTGAACTGGATAAGCGCAATGAATACATTTCCGAATTTCTCCAGTTTGGCTTCACCAACTCCTTTCACTTCCCGGAATTCATCCAGGGTGAGGGGTTTCTTCTCTACCATATCGGCCAGAGAGGCGTCTGAAAAAATAATATAGGCGGGCATGTTTTCCCGTTCGGCAATGCCTTTACGCAACTGGCGAAGGGCATTCATGAGTATTTCATCCTGCGTTCCGGAGGCAATCAGACGAACCGGTTTTGCTTTTGCCTTTCTTGTTTTTTCTTCTCCTTCTTTTTTCGTTCTTTTTTTCTTTTCCGTCTTCTGGAAGGCTTCCGGTTCTGTATAGGTAGCGAGCTGGGCTGTAACTTCTCCGAACAATACTTTTTTCCCTAACGGTGTGGCTTTCAATGTACGGTCGTTGGCATAATCTATTTCGATGTATCCCAGGTGTAACATCTGGTAAAGATATTCCCGCCATACTTTATAGGGTAAATCGGCTCCGGCACCATAGGTTTTCAGGTTGTGATACCCCAATTTCATGATATCTGCTTTGCCTGACCCTCTTAATATTTCGATAAGCATATGCATACCTACTTTCTCATTGGTGCGTAGGATGCCACTTAATGCTTTTTGAACTAATACACTACCATCGAACCGCTGGGGAGGATTTTTACATACATCGCAATTGCCACAATCTTTTTCCGATTCTTCCCCGAAATAGTTTAACAGGATACGCCGGCGGCATACATCTGTTTCACAGTATCGTTGCATCCGGTTGAGTTTCTCCAGATTCACTTCATTCTGACCACTCTCTTCAGCAAAACGCCGGAGCAGAATCATATCTCCCAATGAATAGAAAAGCAGGGTATCACTTTTTAAACCGTCGCGTCCGGCACGCCCGATTTCCTGGTAGTAGTTTTCGATACTGCCGGGCATATTGTAATGGATAACCCAGCGTACATTACTCTTATCAATACCCATTCCAAAAGCAACCGTAGCACACACCACGTCTACCCGGTCGTTGATAAATTCATTCTGTGCGGTTTCCCGGTCTTTCGGATTTAAACCGGCATGGTAAGCAATGGCTTTAATATTGAATCCTCTGAAGGCTTCAGCAATAGATTCGGTATCTGACCGCTTCATGCAATACACGATACCGCTCTCTCCCCGGTGGTTACGAATGAAATTAACCATAGCAGTTATTTTATCCTTTTTATTCAATCCCCGGTGAACGGTCAGGGAAAGATTAGGACGGCCGAAGGAAGAGATAAAAATTTCCGGGTCTTTGAGTTGGAGTTGTTCCAGAATATCTGCCCGTGTCACTTTATCAGCCGTAGCGGTCAGGGCGATCATGGGAACATCCGGAAAACGTTTTTTTAGAATGGATAGTTGCGTATATTCCGGACGGAAATCATGTCCCCAGTGCGAAACACAGTGTGCTTCGTCGATGGCAATTAATGAGATTTCCATACGGGAAAGTAGCCAATCCAGTTCACTGGCTATTTTTTCCGGTGAAACATACAATAATTTTATTTTACCCTGCATACAATGCTGACGGATGCGCTGCCTCTCTTCTTCCGGCAACATGCTGTTAAGTGCAGCTGCCGGAATACCATTCGCAATCAATCCTTCTACCTGGTCTTTCATTAAAGCAATCAGTGGGGATACGACAATGGCGGTTCCCGGTAAATAGATAGCAGGTAACTGATAACAGATAGATTTACCACCCCCGGTAGGCATTAATACCAAAGAATCTTTTTTATCCAGGACTCGTTGAATGACCTCGGCTTGTAGGGGCCTGAAAGTTGTATATCCAAAAAACTTTTTAAGAAGTGAAACTATCCCGTTCATAGGTTTTGATAAGAGTATAAATCCATATACACAAATGTATTACAAAATCACTTAAAAACAAAATTGTAAACCGTAAGTTCCCGGTTGGTTTTATGAATTGTTGAAAAAATAGTTAAATTTGTCTGGTGTATGTATGGAAAAAACGAGATAGCCGTTTATGGAGGAGAGCAATGAAACACTGATTTTACGGATCAACAAAGGGGATACGAAAGCCTTTGAGGAACTGTATGCAGCTAAATATGTGTACCTTTGTGCTATTGCCACACGTTACATATATAATAAGGAAACGGCTAAAGAAATTGTAAATGATATTTTCCTGGGTGTATGGAATAACCATAAAACATTAGTATCTCCGCTTAATAGCTACCTGGTACGGGCAGTACAGAACCGCTGTCTGAATCATTTACGGAAACAGCAATTGGAACAGATTCCTTTAAGTGAAGTAACAGAGAAGATGGTTGCCCTCCGGGAAGAGTGGATGCTACAGGATACACATCCGCTTCATAAGCTTGAGAACCAGGAATTCCAGAAACGTATAGCTGAAGCGATAGATACACTCCCGCATAAGTGCCGGGATATATTTATACAACATATCTATTTTAATAAACCCTATGAAGAAATTGCGAAGGAAATGAATCTGGCATCCAGTACGGTACGGGGACAGGTTCGTATCGGATTGGCTAAACTGAAGCCTTTGCTGGGTGATTTATACCTCTCATTTATTATGCTATATCATTTTTATTGAAAAAAAATCGATTTCTTTTAAACGCATTTCTATTTTTCGGTGTAATTAATTAATAGAAGCACACTGAAAGATGGACGAACAGCTTAAACAAATTCTATTTAATTACTTTTCCGGTACCTATTCGGCAAGTGAAGAAGCTGCTTTGCTGGCATGGCTGGAAGAGAACGAAGAAAATCTCAAGACATTCTCTGATATGCAGGATTGGTGGGTTACGGCACATGTTCCTGTTTTTATGTCGGATATGAAAGAGGATTTCGAATCTCATTTCGGGAATTTACGGGAAGACAGGCAACCAGAAGTGAAGCCTGGAAAATTCCTAACCTTCTCTCTGAAGATTGCAGCTTCTCTTTTACTACTGATTTCCATTGGTTCTTTTTCCTATTGGCTGGGTAAAAAGGCCGGACAGCCGGAGATGCTGGTGCGCTCCTATGAAGCGCATGTTCCCTACGGATCACAAAGCCAGGTGGTATTGCCGGATGAGTCCATCGTTTGGATTAATGCCGGTACGACTTTGATTTACCGGGAAAATCCAATCACTAATTCCCGCGAAATTTCATTGAACGGAGAAGCGTATTTTGAGATATCGACCGACTCTCTGAGACCTATGATTATTAATTCCGAAAGTATATTGGTACAAGTAATGGGGACCAGCTTTAATATTAAGGCTTACCAGGATGAAGACCGGATAGATATCACCCTGGTAACCGGAAAAATTAATGTGTTGCTGGATGATTCACAACCAGACTCAAAAATAGAATTAACTCCGAATAATATGTTGAGTTTACAATAAAACCAATAGCGCCTACGTTATAGAATATGTAAACCCTAAAGATATGTTTGCCTGGAAGAATGGAGTATTTAAGTTCCGGAACCAGTCATTTGAGCAAATTGCCCGGATACTGGAGCGTAAATATGATATACAGATAAAGGTTGAAAGTAAAGTGCTGAAGCAGGAGTATTTTACAGGTAGTTTTTCAGCCCGTTCTCCGATAGAACAGATTCTGAAGGAAGTAGATGTTGATAGTAAATACCGATGGTTTCGTAAAGGAAATGAGTTAGTTA
>JAJBTP010000547.1:0-961 GCA_020860805.1 Tannerellaceae bacterium
ATGCAAGAGAAGAGGCTGTCTGAATTATCAGCCAGCCACTGTTTTTTATATAAGAAATTTAAGATATATTTATTTTAAGTAGTCTGCATTATTCAAAAAGTCGAAGCTTTGTTTTACACTGGCTTCGGGATCATTGTTTGTATATTGTTCCACTTCTACATACCAGTCTTTAATATTATTGGCCTGCATTTGTTCAAAGATAGGCTGGAAGTTCATTTTACCACTGGCTCCAATTTCTTTTTCATCCTTAATATGAATGGTTTTGAATTGGTCGGGACGTTCTTTCATGTAAGCAACCGGGTCACCACCACCGACAGTTACCCAATAAACATCCATCTGGAAAAATACATGATTTTTGCTTACATTATCCAACATATAATCATAAATACGCTGGCCATCAATCTGACGGAATTCAAAATCATGGTTGTGATATCCAAACGCAATACTGGCAGCAGCTGTTTTATAACCTACTGTATTGAAATAATCACAATACATTTTGATATCATCCAGAGTTGTTTCGTCATTTACCGGCATCCAGGGCTGAACCATGTATTTTACTCCTAACTCATTATGAGCTTCAATTGCCTGATCCCACCATGACATAACTTCAGCTTCTTCTTCTTTACTATAAGCCTTACCAACATGTGAACTGGTAATTTTCAAACCCAGATCATTCGCCATCTTTTTTAATTCACCCGGAGCAACTCCATACATTTTACCATTGTCATAGCTGGCAATTTCCAGGTTTTTGTAACCCATTTTAGCAGCAGTTTCCAATACTTTCTGGATACCATCATCTTTTACCATTTCTCTGAGAGAGTAAAGCTGTAAGCCTATATTCTTAGAGGTCGTAGCAGCTGCAGAACTACCGGTTCCACCACCACAAGATGTTAATAACTGAGGCATAACCAAACCTCCTGCAAGCATCATTGAAGCCTGCTTCAAAAAATCACGTCTGTTT
>JAJBTP010000547.1:971-5546 GCA_020860805.1 Tannerellaceae bacterium
CACTTGTTTAATTAGGTTTACTTGAGAATTTTTACAAAAGTAAAACTATATTTTAAGAATCACTACTTTAGAGTCCGTTTTTGTTTCATATAATTATATTGTTTGAGCAATCTTTTACGGCTCCGGATAATCTGGAAACGATATATAAGTCCTGCCGTAATGAAATAAATACCGGTTTGAATCCAAAGTAGCTGATATTCATTTGCCACTTCACTCAATGTGGCACCTGAGGTATTAATCCGGATAAACCCCTGTATTCCAGGCGTAGAGGGGAACAGGCAACCCAATGCACGCCAGAAGGCCGGTATATTTTCCTTTGGCCAGGACACTCCTGAGATAAACAATAAAATAACAGAAGTAAATACTAATACCAACATAGGTGATTCACGGGTCGTTAGAAATCCGGAAATCGTAATGGAAAAAAGATACAGGCAAACAGGTAAGGCAATAAGAATAAAAGGATAATACCCGGTATACCAACCTGGGGTAATGAAAACATCCTGGGAACAATCGCAAATACCCAGACACAAACTATTGCATAAATCAGGATGTATGCTAACGATTTTCCAAACATAATTCTTAACGTCCCACTAAAATGCCGGTTGACAGGAACCAGGGTATGAAACCGGTTACGTTCCCGTGCTGTTCCTCCCAGCATCCCAATTCCCAGCAACAAAGTCTGCTGAATAACCAACACCAGAATAGCCGGAACCAGGAAGCTGGCAAATCCGGTCTGAGAATTAAAAAGACTAATGGATTCATACGGGATTGGTTCCACTGTAATAGCCTGCAATTCACGGGTAGAAGCCGGATTAAAACGGGATTGTAGTTCACGTCCCATTTCCAGAGAAACTTCTGTCGTTGCCAATAAAAAGGCTTTATAAAAAAGCAAAGCACTCATATCTGTATACAAGCTAACAGTTGCCTGCTGACCTGTATTTAACTTTTTACTGAAATCAGTAGGGAAATACAGAATACCATACGCCTTTTTCTCATCCATCATCCGGATAGCTTCCTCCATACTTCCTACCACAGCAACAACCTTTACATCGGCAGTCCCATCGACTTTCCGGATATATTCACGGCTTAAAAAAGAATCCGACTGGTCTACTACAACCATTTTGGAATCCCGCATCATCTCATTATTATAGATAAATGAATAAAGAAGCGGATGCACTACAGGAACCAGGATAAAAAATATAATGACCCCTTTATCCCGGAAGACATTCTTCATCTCTTCTTTCCAGACATAGAAAGTATCTATAAATCCATCCCTGATAATATACCGTAAACGATTTTCTCTTTTCATTGCATAAGGTTTTAGGGAATGTAATCAATATAATACAAAGCCTTCTTCAGATTTCGTCCTATTAGTAAAGGCAAAATTAAAAAGGCTGCCAATGCAACATATTGTGTCCAGGAGTAAAAAACAGCTCTGCCATTCAACGCCTGATCGATATAAATCAGAAAATAATGTCGTAATGGAAATAGATTTGCTAATCCCTGCAAAGTGGGATGCATAGCAGCTAATGGAAATGAAAATCCAACAATCGAGAATGAAACCATTCCAAACAAACTGGCAAAACTAAGACCCATACGTGGAGTTGGCAGCACACCAATCATCAGAATGCCCATGCATTGAGAGGCCACTACCAATAAAAACATAGCTGATAACATGGGGAGCCATCCACTATTCAAAGGAAATGCCAGGAAACCATACAGCACAGCGCCCAGCATAAAAAAGACAGTCGTAAAAATGAGAGTCTGAGGCAATAACTTTCCTACCAGACTTAATGTCAAAGAGTTTCTGCCCAGCCCTAACCACTCACGAGCCGTGCCGTATTTAATTTCCGAACCAATACTGAATACGGTTACAAGAAAAATCATGAGTTGCATAATCCCTGGTAACATAATATTATTCAGGTAAATGGAATAGCTCAGCCAGGGATTTCCAATCGCATGCTGATCAATAGTTATAGGTTGCAATTGTGCCATTACCTGGTCCTCGGTATATCCTTGTGCCAAACCTTTCTGGAGTCCTACCGAAGCGCCCGCCAGAACCGACATTGTTTTCAGGTCCCTAAAAAGCAAAGATGCGGCAATCAGATAGGTTCCGTTTGTATAATAAGATAATTTAGGCTGTTTGCCTGATGCTGCATCGGTTGCAAAATTCTCCGGGATATAAAATATACCATAAATATTCCCTTTTTGCATTTCTTCCCTTGCTTCCGTAAATGAATGAGCTTTCATAGAAACTCTGACCGTTTCAAAAGCATCCATCTGGCGTATCAGATTGCGGGAAGTGGAAGAGTTATCCAAATCAACCACCGCTACAGGCAGGTTTGAAGGTAAACCTTCATGCATCAGGGATATAAAAAAGGTAAATGTTACCAACGGCGCCACTAACATGCAAATGAAGTAAAGTGGGGTATTTATCAGACGGTAGATTTCCCTTTTGGCTATCACCCGAATGGCTGATATGTTTTCTCTGAAAGCCATTGTTTAGCGTACTTTACGGTCTAAAATAACAGACATACCCGGACGTAAATCAGGTATACGTTGTGCAGGACGTGCTCTTACTTCAAATGTTTTGGAATCATACTGGCCAGTCGTTTTTGTTGCTTTCCAGGCTGCATATGTTCCCATATCTTTCATATAATAAACAGTCAGATTCACCGTCTGATTATTAAGGGCCGGAATAAAAGCATTGACCTGCGCTCCTACTTTAAGATCCTGTAGTAAATCTTCACGGACACTAAAAGTAACCCACATATCATTTAAATCGACCAGATTCATGATGGGGGCTCCTGTTCCTACCAGTTCTCCTCTTTCCGGAAAGCGTTCAGACACTTCTCCGTCGATGGGAGCTATTAATATAGATTCATTAATATAGGATTCTACTTCATCTACCGCTCCTTGTGCCTGCTGCACCAGGGCAGCTGCCGATTGTTTATCTTCCGAACGGGCACCGTCTAATGCCAGATCATATTGTGCACGGGCAGCTTTTTCAGTTGCCTGCATAGATTTATAATTGACTTCTGCTTCATCCCGTGACTGAGCCGAAACGACTCCTCTATTATATAAGTTTTGTACTCTTTCGTAAGATTTTTCAGCAATTTCAAGACCGGCAAGAGCTTTTTGCCACATTTCATAGGCTGCACTTTTCTCTTCCGTACGGGCACCGCGGTTTGCTTTTGTACTTTGTGCTTCCGCTGCCGAACGAGCTGCTTCTGCCTGTAATAATTTAGCTTCAACGTCTGGTATATCCAGAATGACCAGTGTATCTCCCATCCTGACTTTATCACCTTCCTGTGCCCGGTATACCAATATACGTCCAGGAACCTTACTGGATATACGAACTTCGGTTGCTTCTGCCTGTCCCATAATAATTTCGTCCGGAGGAGAAAGGAAAAAGAATCCGGCCAGTGCCACCAGGCCGACCACCACCAAAACAGCGATAAACGCTAATGCCATGTTACTGATAGAATATTTCTTATTCTCGTGCATCTTGTATATCGTTTTTTATTAATATTTTAATTCGTCAGGAGTTAGTTTTCCCAAAGCTTTTGTCATATAAACTTCTGTCAGTTTGACTTCAATCTGTGAATCAATTAAATCGGATTTCGCAGCTACCCAGGCAGTCTGTGCTTCCATCAACACCAACGGTGTAATCGCCCCTTCTTCAAAACCATATTGAGCATGTTCCAGATTCTCTTCCGCACTTTCCATATTGCTACGGGCCGCAATCAGTTTTTTACCGGCTTCATTGATTTTATAAGCCGATTCATTCACTTCCAGTTCTATTAATTCTTTTGCTTCCAGTAATTCCAGGTATTTAATATGGGTTTCGGCCCGTGTCGCATTTCGTTTATAGGTTCCACCCCACCAACCGGATAGAGGAACATTTACTACAACACCCGCATTAAACATGCCACCGAATTCTTTCTTAAATCCTGTCTGCGGATTTGGATTCAAAACCATATAACTGGCAGTAACTCCTACCTTAGGTAACATTTCTGCTAAATCGAGCCGTTCTTTTTTCTTATATATTTTAGTCGCCAGTTCCAGACTACGTATCCCCTGCCTGTTATTCCAGGCCTCTTCTACATTTGGATAGGCAGTCACCGGAGTAACCTGTATATTATCCACTTTTTCGTCTACCAACCGGATATTACTGTCCAGGGGTTCACCTATAATTTTAGCCAGTAACATACGGGAAAGGGCTAAACCATTTTCCGCTTTGGTTTGAGCCATTTTAGCTTCATTCAGTTTCACTTTTACTGACAAGCCGTCTGCCTCTGTAGCTACTCCCTCTTCAATCATAGCCTGCACATCGTTATTCATTTTTCCAGTAAAGCCACATATTGATCCGTCAGTTCCTTTTTATTGGAGATGGAAACAACCTGCCAGTAAGTCTGATCCGTAGTGTATATGACATTCTGTGATGTCAGATTATCCATAGACCGCGCCAGCTCCTCCGCATATTTGGCAATCTGATTATAAGTTACAATCTGTCCACCCATAAAAATAGGTTGAATAAGTTGTATATTACCAAGCCATATACCATGGTTATCT
>JAJBTP010000143.1 GCA_020860805.1 Tannerellaceae bacterium
AATATATCTTTTGCATATGCAATTTATTCAACTGTTCTTACACAACGTGATACGGTACTACTGTAATCATACCGGAAGAACTGGTCATATAAAATTTTATCCCAGTTCGCCCGGATAGCAGGTGAAATATATCCTGAACCATACCAAAAAGCTTTTACTTGTGTGGTTACTTCATTATAAAACCAGTCTTCATCCGGAGTGGTACCCGGAGGCGATTCAAAAGGCCACCCGTTGGGATAATCCATTACTCGAACCATAATATCCCCCGGAGTGAAATAGCGGTCTACGATGTCCAGTTTTTCATCCGGAATTTCATCCTCCCAGTTGTTTTCTGCCATCAGAACTGTATTGAAGAGATCCGTACCTGTCAATTTTTCCAGTAAACTCTGGGCTTCCTGTCTGAAATGTAACGAATAGTAAGGGAGGTTATGCTGCTGTGCCAACCATGTATTTGACATCCATACATTGTAAGTAACATCCAGTACTGCCAGGAAGGAAAGTAGTTCACACGAATTAATTAACCGCCAGTCAGCCCCATATTTCTTTTCGCAATAGTACGGAGGATTACCTTTGTGAATGGTTGGTCCCTGAATTTCAGGATCCCAGTAAATAACGGTATCATTGTAAGCTCCCTGTAATCCCTGAGTCAGACTTTCATTGTGGGAGATAATTTCCACTTTACCACATTCCGTAGGTATAATTATACTTGAATCTGTAGGAATAATGGGAGGGATAACTATTTGTTGGTCTCCCTGGAAAAGATAGGAATAGGTATCTTTTATCCAGGGCTCTACATATGTTCTGATTTGTAAACCTCCTTCAGCATCTATATAAACGTTGATAAGGTAATGATAGTTACGGATTACACTGTTGTCTGACAAGGCTGGAACAGTTCTACGTTGGCTTGCCAGGCCACTTTTTCCGGTATCACTTTCTATAGGGAAACTCTGGTTGTTGATTTCCAGAATGGTATAATTATTATTACCTACCGGTATTAATAATTCAGGAATGTAGAAAATAATGGTTCCAATACTATCTCTGGTATAATCAAAGCCTGTAAGGGAACCAGGTTCAGAAGAAAGCTGTGAACCTGTATAATAACTATCTAGGGGTGGAACAGATAAACTGGAGGCAGCCTGCTCCAATAAAACGGAAGTGACAGTATGATCCGGAATTGTACTTCCTGAGACTTTTTTTCTGAAAATAACTTCTACTTTAGCTAACGAACGGATTAATTCTACCCGGCCTGTAGGGAGAGTTAATAGGGTAGGGTTATTTTCTGCACCTCCCCCACTAACAGTTATATTCCTGTAAATAGCAGACATAACAAAACGCCCTTGATTACTGGTTTCATCCGGGATAAATTCCGGATTGTATGCCAGATTAGTGAAGCGTGTGTCACTTTCAAACTCTGATTCATTCTGAATATTAATAAGAGCATTTACAAAATCACCTGTATAAACGGTTTCATTTGCAATGAAATAAAAATTATGTGTTCCGACTGGTAAAACTACCGCTTTGCTTTGTTGGTCGAATCCGTTTGGAAAATATAATTTCTGATTAAAAAGAACTTCTCCGTTTTCAGGATTGGTAACAATCATCCGTAATTCATCTACTCTGTCTTCCCAGTGTACGGTATCTTCATTAATCTGGGAAGAGGCTGCTGTAATGAATAAAGAAATAACTGATTCATTATCCTGTTGTTTATTTTCGGGGTCATCCTCTTTACAGCCTATAAAGAGGATGAGCAATAAATAAAGAATTACAGTTGATGTTCCGGTTATCTTTTTATCTGATTTCATATAGGGATAGTTTGTAATTATATGTTTGTATCATAGCTATGGACTAACCAATTGTTTACCCATATTTCCGTAATGGTATACGTACCACACTCACACTGATCTTCAGCAGTGAAGTTTATCGTAAAATCATGATCACATGCCAGATTAACTTCCGGATTTTTTAATAACAGTGCTCCTAAAAGATTCCCTCTGAAAAGTTCATTTCCCGAACTGGTTTCCCTGATTAGGATGTTCAGGTTATGGCCGGTTTCCAGTTTCAGAATTGTAAAAACCGAATGTAATATATGATTATATTCTATTGTTGTGGAAGATGGAGAATACGAAAGAGTTTCATCATCAGCTATTGTTCCGTTTATAATCATAGAAGTATTATTTCCTTCTATTATAATTTCATAATCAGCAGGTACCGGTAATCCTTCTACTGATATTTGGATACGGTTGGTTATTTCCAGCATATTGACGGATGCAGTCTCAAATTCTTCTTCTGTTGTTTTATTTTCCGGTATATAAACCGCTGTACTTTCTCCCTGGAAAATACTTTCTTCTATAAGTGAAGCTACCCCTTCTTCTCTTTTTATATGAAACAGCCAATCTTCTTTTTTCGTTATACCGGTTTGTAAATCAGTAAGAGTATAGGTTGTTTCATTCAGTCCCGACCAGGCTACTACGGTATGAAGGCCAGGTTTTGTTTCCAACCGGATGAAATATCCGGACTGTAATTGTACGTTATTTTGTAGTGTATAGTTGATTAATGTTTCATTTGCATCAAATACACCTATCAGAATATTGTTGATTTCTTCCGGATAATTAGTTTCATTCTGGCATAAAGTCCGGGAGTAAAGATAAATGTCTATACCTTCCGGTCCGCATTCTTCTGCCTCTTCTTTGACACAACCTGTCAAAAAAACAGAAACCATACTATGTATCAACAGAAAACCCAGATAACGTACGTTCATTTTATTAGTTGTTAAACAGTAAAGAATGGGTGATTTTTATTGGGGTGACTAAAAAATCTATTATTGAAAGATGAGTATTCTTTGTTTCCGGACCACCTGTTCTTCCTGTTAAACCAGAAGGAATCCTGGGTGGTCCGGGAAATAAAGTCAGATTTTTTAGTTATTTCTTAACAGCCTTTTTATCAAAATTCAATATCATAAGAATGTACTGTCCAATCCAATGTTGTGACCTCCACTGTCATATAGGTTTGCTCTGGTGTTAACGGATCGATCGGATCTACCGGTGGCTCCGGTTCATCCGGATTTACTGGTTTAGGATCCGGATTTTGTGGATCGGTTGTATCAGGGTCTTCCGGATAGAGCGGATTCCAGTTATATCCTATTTTTCTGAATCCGGTAATATTGATGTGATAAATATTATTTCTTACAACCGGTGAATTAAGAGGGCTTGTAATATCATCCGGATTAAGCCAGGCATAATTCAGCATTTTACCGTTTTGATAGGTCGCAACCCGTTGATTTTGTACAGCAGCCTGAGCAGCCTGTTTGGTTGAATATATTTTCCCGTCTGTTTGTCCTACATAAAATGTACCGTTAACCAGTGTTCCTCCGTCAGCAATAGCAGATGCTGCCGGTGTAAATGTAGCCCGTACCAGTACATAGGCTGTATTTCCTTTCCTGTATCCGGTAGTGGCAATGGTTCCTGTAGCATGCGTATTTTCGAAAAGAAATTTTCCGGGAAGAGATTTATAACCATCGGCTGGAGTTGGTAAGGCCGGTACTGCTTCCGGAGTAAGAAGGTCGGAATAATCATAGTACTGATTTTGCCTGTCCTACATATTCACCCAACTCCGGGACGTAGTCGTAACCATAACTCACATAATCCGTTTGTGGCAGGAAGTATATTTCTTTGGTACCTTGAGCGACAGAATAAGTAATATTGGAAACTGTTCCTAACAAATTATTATTATCATCTAAAATCTGATTACTGGCCGAAGAAGTAACAATTATACGGGAGGCCATACGAGTTACCTGAATACTTACGTGATTGGAACCTCCGGCTACTACAGACTGGGAAGGTATATCCGGTTCAATGGTAACAGAGGTTGCTTTTCCGGTCATGGTAATTACATCATAATCGACTCCGTTTTCAGTAACAATTTCGGCTAATCCATCTGTTGAAACGAGGGTATTATCCTGTGTAATGGTTGTACCTAATGGTTGAGGACTATTTAATACAATATAGACTGTTTTTACACCGGATGTAGTCCGAAAAGGCTCACTGGGTGAAACTACAGTGCCTGTAGAAGATATGCCTGTACCTGAAAATCTTTTAGCCTCTATGGTTCCGTCTCCCGACCGCATATAGATATCCAGTGTTTGTACTCCATCGTTTCCCTCATAGGTACCATCCGGATTATAATCTTCAGGAAGCGCTTTGGAGCCTGCTACCGGATTGATTCCTCCCGGAAGGTGGATAGAGAAACTTACATACGTGGGAATACCTTCTTCTGTTTTGTTAGCTACATCCTCATCGTTACTATTGCAAGCTATCAGCCCGGTGCTAATAATGAATGTGAGTAAATAGTTTTTTAAACTCATAATATCAATATTAAATTAATTACTAGTCTTTTTTATTTAGAGTTTTATAAATATCATCCTGTAAAGTGCTGTAATTCAATATGGGGTAGAATGGAATTTATTCATTTACTTTTAACCAATTTTACTTTAGTATAACATTTCAACCCACCAAAGGTTTATAAAATGTGAATTTTTAAATAAAAAAATACGCTGATAAAAGTTCCGGCTTTCATCAGCGTATATATTCATATATTACAATTTTTTACTTTCTGGTGAGTTTAAAGTTTTGAGAATGTAAAGTGGGAATTTCCTGTTTATTTTCGTCTAATTGTGTCATATGATTATCTCCGGTTTTATAATAGCGCTGGCTTCCGTTATTATCCGGGATTAATGTTAATAAATCACCCATAATCATATATTGCCCCCGTTCTTCTTCTGTTTTAGCATTCTCACCTACATCTACGGAATGAATCAGATAACGGTTATCATCATATAGTGTTAATGTCGTTTTTAAAGTTTTCCCTCCTATCAGGTTGGCCCCTTCATACACACCATAATATCCTAATGAATCTGTATCAGAACTCCATCCGCGACCTTCGTTGTATATATCTTCATCCAGATCCTCATAAGAATCCTGATAAGGATCTTCATATACATCTGTTGCGTATTCATCAATAATAACCATGTCGTTATCCGGATTGGCTTTTTTATTATTGTTACATCCTACTATCAGAAGTAAGGACATACAGGTAATTGCAAAATATTTCATTTCTCTCTCATTTTAAGTTATGTATAAACTATCAGATATAAAACGGTAAAGGGGGGTAATTGTTCATTTTTGTAAACAATTCCTGTGAAAAATTGGCTGTAAATCTTTGAACCCTTCTTTCTGTTTTCCTGTTCTCTGATTATTTAAACTGAATGGATTATGATGAAAGATGAATGGGCGAAAGGCTATAAAGCACCAACGCCGGAAAAAGAAACCGGACGGAAAGATGAATTGCCGGATCCGTATCTGGACGACCGTGCGGCTCAGCCTGAATATGTAGGAGGTGACCCCTTACGGTTTGAGGATCCTGCTATAATAGTAGAAGATACTCCGTTATATGCAAATGATATAGAGGATGATCGGACTGATAAAACTGTTGATGAGTAAGAGGCCTGGTAGGTATTATACAATTTTGACA
>JAJBTP010000187.1 GCA_020860805.1 Tannerellaceae bacterium
ATATGGTCCATCTGTTTACTCCTTTCTACAGAGGTAGTAATAAAACGTATGCGCAGGGCAATGGTATTGGTATGGCGCTGGTTGATAAAATCATTCGTTTACATGCAGGAACTATCCGGGTAAATTCTGCTGTGGGGGAGGGTACAGTCTTTACGGTTGAAATACCTCATTTATAATATATATCTTTGCTGGATAATTCGATTGTATGGGAAATAGGTTGAAATTTGTACTGACTATATTTGTATTAGTATGGATTGATTTGGGTATTAAAACTGTTATTCATCATAACTTTATGGAAACACAGTTTGATATTCTTCCTCCCTGGTTCTACTTTAAGCCGGTCTACAATACGCACTATTTTTACTTGGGGGCTATCATGGGGTGGAAAGTTCCTTTGTGGATTGTGCTTCTGTTTTCTTTGTTAATTCTGTTTATTTTTGATTTTATTTATGAATCTTATTCCCGTGTTTGTAATCATGTAAAATTAACACGTGTGGCTTTTAGTATGGGATTTGCCGGGATTATTTGTGCTATATTAAGTAACATATTGTGGCCCGGATGTCTGGACTATATTTATTTAAAACCTTTGTATATTTTTGATCTGAAAGATGTGTATCTGAATATTTGTTGGATCTTAGTGGGTGCCATTGCTTTGTTGGAATATAAACAAACTGCACATCTGACACTCCGGGAAATGTGGAAGATTTATAAATCCCGTTTTAAATCCTCTAATTGATTTCTAATAGCGATTTAATTATTCTCTAATTATACTACAGCCCTTCTACCTATACTTTTGTATCAGTTGAAATGAAAAACAAATAAAGCTACCAATTGTGTAGCATCAATTGGTAAAAGGGAGGACACAAGGATGTGGGCTAAATTCAGAAAAAAGAAAAAACAGAGTACATGGCAGTTCAATAGTGAGAAATTATTTTTGGCTGCTGCACAGGATCTCAAAAACATTTACTCTTATTTTAATACTTCACGTGACGGCTTAACTCCTCATGAAGCAGATAAGCGTCAGTTAATGTATGGGAAAAATGAGATTACGCATGAACGGAAGGATAAGTGGTTTGTGATGTTTATAAAAACCTTTATTAATCCGTTTATTGGTATTTTGATGTTTCTGGCTCTCCTATCATTGGTAATAGATGTACTGATGGCTGCACCGGAAGATAGGGAGTGGGCTACGGTTATCATCATTAGTGTAATGGTGGCTATTAGTGGTATTCTGCGTTTTTATCAGGAATGGAAGTCGGGAAAAGCTACCGAAGCTTTGAAAAAGATGGTAAATAATACGGCTTCTGTTTACCGGTATGGTGATAAAGAAACACAGGAAATCAATATATCAGAATTGGTACCCGGAGATTTAATTACACTTTCGGCCGGAGATATGGTTCCGGCAGACGTTCGGGTAATTGAAACCAAAGATTTATTTATTAGCCAGTCTTCGCTAACCGGTGAATCGGATTCGGTAGAGAAACTGCCGGAACTATTAAACCGTACACATAAAAGCGGTAGTGTGATAGAACTGGATAATATCTGTTTTATGGGCTCCAACGTAGTCAGTGGTTCCGGTAAAGCTATTGTAGTAGCTACAGGTTCCTGTACTCATCTGGGCGTGGTGGCAAAGAACCTGGTAGGAGAAAGAGTACAGACCAGTTTTGATAAAGGGATTAATAATGTAAGTCTTTTATTAATCCGGTTTATGCTGGTAATGGTTCCGTTTGTGTTTTTTGTAAACGGTCTGACAAAAGGAGATTGGTTTGATGCCTTTATTTTTGCCGTATCAGTTGCAGTAGGATTGACTCCGGAAATGTTACCAATGATTGTAACTTCCAATCTTGCAAAAGGAGCCATCACTATGTCGAAACGGAAAACCATTGTAAAAAATATGAATGCCATTCAAAGTTTCGGGGCTATGAATGTGTTGTGTACAGATAAAACCGGAACTTTAACACAGGATAAGATTGTACTGGAACGTTATTTGAATGTACACGGAGAAGAAGATATCCGGATTTTGCGGCATGCCTATTTTAATAGCTATTTTCAGACGGGTTTAAAAAATCTGATGGATAAAGCGATTCTTTCTCACTGTAAAGAATTAGGGTTCGAACAGATTGAAAAGAATTATAAAAAATAGATGAAATACCTTTTGACTTTACCCGCCGGCGTATGTCAGTGGTGATTGAGAGTGAAGGAAATAAACGGCAGATTATTGCTAAGGGTGCTGTGGAAGAAATGCTCAGTATCTGTTCGCATGTGGAATATGACGGTGAAGTGTTACCTTTGAGTCAGGCATTACGGGAAGAAATCTACAAACAGAGTGCTCAACTGAACAAAGAAGGAATGCGAGTACTGGCTATTGCTCATAAAAGCTGGGTAGAGAAAGAAGGTGCTTTCGCTGTGGAAGATGAATCCGATATGGTACTTTTAGGATACCTGGCTTTTCTGGATCCTCCTAAACCATCTGCTTATGAAGCTATCCGTACCTTACATGAACATGGAGTAGAAGTAAAGGTTCTTTCCGGTGATAATGACGCTGTAACCAAAACAGTTTGTCAACAGGTGGGTATCGATACAACACATGTTTTATTAGGACCGGAAATCGAGAATATGAGTGATACGGAACTGGAGGAATGTATCAGCCGGGTAACTATATTTGCTAAATTGACACCTATGCAGAAGGCACGTATTATCATTTTGTTGCAAAAACTGGATAATACGGTAGGGTTCCTTGGAGATGGTATCAATGATGCTGCAGCATTGCGTCAGGCGGATATAAGTATATCTGTCGATACTGCGGTAGATATTGCAAAAGAAGCAGCTGATATTATCCTACTGGAAAAAGATTTGATGGTATTGGAAGAGGGTGTTGTGGAAGGCCGGAAGATTTTCGGTAATATAATGAAGTATATAAAGATGACAGCCAGTTCTAATTTTGGAAATATGTTCAGCGTATTGGCTGCCAGTGCTTTTTTGCCTTTCCTGCCCATGATGCCTATTCATCTGTTGGTTCAGAATTTGTTATATGATATTTCACAAACAACAATTCCATTTGATAGTGTGGATAAAGAGTATCTGGAAAAACCACGGAAATGGGATGCTTCGGATTTGAAACGATTCATGATTTACATAGGGCCTATCAGTTCTATATTCGATATCGCTACGTATCTGGTATTGTGGTTTGTATTTAAATATACTTTGCCCGACCAGCAGGCTTTTTTCCAGTCTGGATGGTTTATTGAAGGATTATTATCACAGACATTGATTGTTCATATGATACGTACCCGGAAAATACCATTTATTCAAAGCCGTGCTTCTATACCGGTAATGCTGGCAACTTTTTCCATTATGGCTATAGGTATTATTATACCTTTCACTTCCTTCGGAGCAACATTAGGTTTCGTACCTTTACCGCTTAGTTATTTCCCCTGGTTGATAGTAATTTTGGTATCTTATTGTATTATGACTCAATTAGTGAAGAACTGGTATATTAAAAGGTTCGGTCGCTGGTTATAGATAGAATATAGATTTGCAGGTTTGACAAAAAGAGACTGTTTCATTTTTCTATTTTGAAACAGTCTTTTTTTGTAACATTTTGTTTTTAGATTATAAACCTGAAAGACTTTTGGTTTACCTCTTAATTATTTATCTGTTGATAAATTGGTTGTACCATCCGGTTGATAGGCATATTCAAAGAGTATACTACTAATGTCCCATTTTTTAATGTATAGTTTTACATATTTCCCGGAGGCTGTTTTTATAACAAAAAACGGTAGGGTTCAACTTTGTATCCCGGCCCATAATATCCAGACAGGAATTAATGGTATATGAACTGCCTCCTGTATATAAAGTTGTAGGTAAAGGTGGCATTTCCACCATCATTCCTTCTGTAGTCTCATCGGCTATATATCCTTCTTCCGGAGCAATAACCAGTTCTTTAAAAAAGTTGCCTTATCTTCTGCCTCTTCGCCTACTATCTGTACACCTCCTAATCCTTTACCAGAAACTCCACTGTTGGTTTTAGAATAGAAGGTAGAGAATGCAATGTCCCAGTCAGTCCGGTTCCTCCAGCTTTCATCTTCTTCAGTATTGATAGTACTGAAATCAATTAGCTTTCCTTTTTCAAATGAGAAGTAATACCAATATCCGTAACAGGTCATTGTGGTTCCTTCTGTGAAAAATAGTTCAAATTCATTGGCACTGGTTGGCAGGGAAGGAGCAGCCAACTGTGTAACCTCTATTTCCTGCGCATTGGTTTGGCCTGATTTAACTGTCAGGACAGCAGTCCGGTCATTCTTTAAATCTTCATTGTTGCCTGATAGTGTAATAGCTATCGTTTCATTACCACTTCCGTATTGAGGGGATACTGTACACCAGGACTGATCCGAAGAAATTACCCAGCCCACATTGGCAGTTATTGAAAATGTTTCGGTTAATTCATTTGCAGCGAGCGTGAAGGTAGTTTGGGAAACTTTTAAAATGGGAGTACCCTTGTCATCCTCACAGGACGAAAAAGCCATTATCAGAATAATTGTAATAATAGAAAATAAAGAAAGAGAGCTTTTATTCATTTGTTACTTTTTGTATTGAAAGGATTGTTTTTGCAAAGGTAGAGGGGAATTTTATAGATTCCAATCACTATATGTAGTGATTTAAGGGAAATAAGTATCTTTGTTATGACTGACTCTATGGAGGAAATTAATTATATAGAAGCAAAGACAATTCTCTCTCCTTTACGAAAAGGGGATAGCTGGTTTGGCATAGGTTATAATATGAATTTGTACCGGGGTTGTCAGCATGGATGTATTTATTGTGATACACGGAGTAAATGCTACCGGATTGGTGATATATCCCGTATTGCTGTTAAGAAGAATGCAATGGCTTTGCTTGAAAAAGAACTGACTGTAAAAAGAAAGAAGAAAGCCACTATTGGCACCGGTTCTATGAATGATCCTTATATGCCGGTTGAAAAAGACTTACAGCTTGTCCGGAATGCGCTGGAAATTATTTCCCGTTTCCGTTTCCCGGTACATGTAATCACAAAAAGTAGTCTTATAGAAAGGGATTGTGATATATTGCAGGATATTTCACAAACCTATGCCGCAGTTAGTTTTACCATAACAACGACCGATAACGAATTAGCTGCAAAGATAGAACCCGGTGCCTCTTTGCCTGCTGAACGGTTACGGGCTATGGAAAAATTGGCTGACAAAGGAATTTATACGGGGGTGACTCTGATGCCGTTATTACCATTTATCAATGATACGACTGATAATCTTGAATCCATTATTCGTCAGGCAGTAGATGCGGGAGCATCTTATATTCTGCCAGCTTTTGGTATGACCCTTCGGGAAGGTTCCCGTGATTATTATTATCAATCATTGGAACGTTTGTTTCCGGGTTTAAAGATGAAGTATGAGCATCTCTTTAAAAGTGAATATATTTGCAATAGTCCTTTCTCTAAAGATTTATTGGAGTGTTTTGAGACGTTAAAATCCGAACTTCATTTTTC
>JAJBTP010000022.1 GCA_020860805.1 Tannerellaceae bacterium
GATATAAGGTGAAAGTTCCTACTAAAGCAAAAGTGGGAGGGTCGATGTGTGTGTCACCGTGGTAGAGGAACAGACATGCAAGGATTTCACCCAAAAATGCTGCTAATAATCCAAATGAGATACCCCATGTTAATTGTCCGGTAGCGATAGTAAGCAGAAGCTGCGGATAAAGCAATGTGGTGAGTAACGGGTACTTTATACCCGAATTGCATAAATATTAATGTAATGGTACAAATCCCAAATACGACTCCATCGCTGTTAGGCATGACAAGTACAAAACAAGAGGCCGGTATACTTATAGCCAATCCTAAAAGGATGAGCTGAAGAGGGTTGGATTGGTAAATAACCCAGTTAGCTTTTTCGGTAGAAATCCATCTATTAGCCTTTTTCCCGGGCTTTCCTGTTAATCCGGTTTTCCCTATGAGTAACCGGGCAATCACCATGTTAATTATAACTGCGAGGGCGATATGATTAGTCCATGGTATATTACTATAATTGGGGATTAACATGATAATCCAGAGGAGAATATATCCTAACATTCCGAAAAGACCACCCACAAAGAGAATTTTAGGATTGTTTAATCCAGCCAGAGAAGTACAAATATCTCTACCGTTTTCAAGGAGTTTGTTTTTAGCTGCGTAGGCTGCGGCTGCAGTTCCCCCGGAAAAGGAGGTGTGAGGCCCCAGAAAACTCCCCCAGGCTACAAAAGCCATAAAAGTCGGATCGTTTGCTGCATAATTAAGTATTCCACCTACCATAACGGCCAGACCGCAAAGTACCCAGACCGGAAGGGCTCCGATGGCTGCACCGAAAATACCTCCGGCAAAAGCTAAAGCTAATTCTGTGATGCTAAATTCCATAATTTTAAATGTTAACAGGTTGTTGCAATGTATTGAGTCAATCGTTTAAAGTGTTCGAGAATAGTATCGTATAACTCGCTATTAAGGGGCTCAGGTACATATTCTCTTTCAACTCTGTGAAGAGAATCAATCGGAAGATAGTCTTTCCAGATTCCGGTTCCTTTTAGGGCCAGAGCAGCGACACCCAGTGAAGCTGCCTCCTGGTCAATCGTTGTTTTATTAATTTTTAATTTATAGATATCTGCAAAAATCTGCATCCAGACAGGACTTTTCGCTCCTCCTCCTACAATAAGCATTTCATGTATATCCGGATGGGCTTTTTTTAATAAATCCAAAGCTATCCACAAATTTAAAGCAATACCCTCTTGTGTGGCTCTCAATAAGTCTGCCCGGCTATTGGACAGTTTTAACCCAGTGAATGCACCTGTCATAAAAGGAGAGGGCTCCATCATGGAACCACCTGCCAGGCTGGGATTAAAAAGAATTCCGTTAGAACCAGGGGGAGTCTCTTCTATTAGCCGGTTCACTATATCCCATGACGGAATATCACATATATCCCGAACCCATTTCTGGCTGGTTCCGGCGGAGAAAATACAGGTAGCGGAGGTGTACATACCTTTTATTACATGGGCAAATACATAAGGTTTATACTTGAAATCCAATACAGGCTGGCTGGCTACTAACGCTACCCAGGCAGACGAGCCAAGAGAGGTATAAATGCGTCCGTCTATTATTCTTTTTGCTCCTAACGCCATGCAGGAATTATCGACTCCTCCACAGATAATACGGACATGTTCCGGTAAGCCGGTTTCAGCAGCGGCCTGCGAAGTAATGGTACCAATGATGGCATCTGAAGGGAGTATTTCAGGAAAAACAGATGGGTTTAATCCGGCTGCATACATCAACTCTTCATTATATTTCCATGCCTGTAAATTGTATACACCACTGCCGGAGGCATAGGAAAAATCAGTGCATAAACGACCGGAGAAACGGAAATTACAATAATCTTTTGTACCGATTACTTTATGTATTTTCCGGAACATATCCGGTTCATTCTCACGATACCACATAATTTTAAATACAGTGTAACAGGCGGCAGGAAATCCATTTCCCGTCTGATTATACCACTGTTCATAATCCACTTTACGGAAGAACGTTTCTGCTTCAGCCGTTGCACGCATGTCTGACCAGATAGGAGTGGTTGCCCGTAACAGTTCTCCCTTCTTACTCATAGGTACTACTCCTAAACTATGTCCTGAAATTGCCAATGCCTGTATATTTATCCGTTCTGCAGGATGTTTTTCCAGTAATTGCCGGGTAGCCGTTACAATAGCATTCCACCAATCTTCAGGAGCCTGCTCCTGATAATTAGCCTGAGGAAAAGAGGTTGAATAGGGGACAAAAGCAGAATCCATGATTTCTCCTGACTCACGGAACAGAGACGCTTTTAAACCGCCTGTACCCAGATCATATGCTATGACTTTGTTATCCATGTTGAGTTCTTTTTTTATATTCTTCCAGAATATTGATAACTGATTTATATCCGATACCAAAACGGCTTACGCCGGCCAAGTACATCTCTTCCAG
This sequence comes from Tannerellaceae bacterium, assembly GCA_020860805.1. Taxonomy (GTDB): domain Bacteria; phylum Bacteroidota; class Bacteroidia; order Bacteroidales; family Tannerellaceae; genus UBA4116. Next base: position 2,448 of record JAJBTP010000022.1, read on the forward strand.
CGTTGCAAGGTCTCTTATCCCTCCGGCAACTTTGAGTTTTATCTGATCACCGATTGTTGATTTGATTAACCGTACATGGTGCATAGTAGTAGGGCCTGCCCAACCGGTACCTGTTTTCACATAATCTGCACCTGCAGCTACTACTAACTGACACGCATTTCTAATTTCTTCATCTGATAATAGAGAAACTTCAATAATTACTTTCAGAGGCAAAGGGTGTACAGTTTCTTTTATCCGGTGTATTTCCTGTAAGACCTCTTCCTGTCTTCCGGATTTTAAATACCCGATATTCATAACCATATCAATTTCGTGGCAACCTGCTTCTTTTCTCTCACGGGCTTCATACAGTTTTGTAGCTTCATTTTCTGCCCCGGAAGGAAATCCTACAACACCTCCGATGCGGATATCAGGATGATCTTTCAACATGCTGACAGTTTCATGAATAAATCCGGGCATAGGAAAAACACAAATGAATTGATGTACTTTTGCACATTCTACAATCCGGCGGACTTCGTCATATGTTGAATCGGCACGTACCGCACTAATATCGATTAGTTTTGATAACTCATTGAGATTTAAATTTTTCATGGTGCATTTTATTTAAGGTGAGACAATAGAATCCTTTCCGGAAGGTTTTAGCCTTCCGAAAAAATGAACAATAAATATGTTAATGGACTACTTTTCTATTTTTTGTCGAACCGTTTCTCCAGCGTATTGATAATGCAGGAATTTTGATTCTGTTCAGACAAACGTTCTATGTATTTTGTGAGTTGTTTCATATTTCGCTCACAGGGAACTAATTCACTTTCTATGTCTCCCCGGGGAGTAGCTTCTAACCGTGTCTGTCCGGTACGGATGATGGCTAATGCTTCATTATATTTTGCTTCATCCTGATAAATAGCATCCAGACATGGACTCATTTCCGGTCTGTCAAAACTGATTTGGGCACGCAATTCTCTTCCAAAATAGTTTTGTTCCCAGAAATTAATTCCGGTTAACTCCATCAATCTACCGATTTCCATATCATAGAGTGGACTTCTTCCTGCCAGGGTCGTATCAAAAGCAGATTCATACACAGGATAGTAGACACCATTTAAATCCATCCAGGTATAAAAAGTCTCTTTTTCTTTATCTGTTAATTTTACACCATTATGGTTCGTATCTATTATCTGTGTTAATTTGCTGGTATGTGAACCCCATGTATAAGCCGGTTGAATGGCTGCAGGACCTCCTCCTACCAAAGAAACCACTTTTTTCATATATAAGTCAATATAGGCCGCATTAAAAGAAGGATTTTTATCTCTGGCAAGAACCAGCTTTTCCCGATCATTTCTATCGAAATCGTGACAACTTACACAATGCTTATCCAAAATAGGTTGTACTTCCTGCATAAAAGAGAAATTAAATGGTTCCCTATTTTGCCAGGTTTGTAATTGCTGAGGAGCTTTTCTAAGCGCAGTTGCCCGGGAAGGTCCTGCGATAGGAGCACTGAGGCGGTCTTCATGGCAACCAATGCAGCCATTTACTTCACCAGGCATTAAAGAAACGCCACTCCGCATCGATTGAATCATTTTTTTATCTTTATCCAATAACTGGAAATAAACATGTTTTCCGGTCGGAGCTTCAAAACTGGCAGACCCATCTTCTTCCACTACTACTTCGCCGAGAATACGCTTTACTTCAAAGCTGTGCCAGTTTACACCCGGAGCCTGTTCCCCTTCACCAAACCAACCACGTGCTGTCCAGGTCCTTTTTTCCGGAGACTCTACTACACGAAGGTATTTAACACTTCCTTTTTCGACCCCTGCCATATGTGTACCTTCATATACATTTTGAACATAAAATTGTCCGTTTTTATCTTCAAAATTACGTGCAAACGGAAGACTATTCGGTTTAAAACGTGGCCCGGCAATCTGTGGGTCAAAAAGACTTTGATTCCCTTCCAGCAGTAACTCTTCCGTTCCGTCTCTTCCAACCAGATAAATACCCATTTTTTCTTTTAGTGGTTCCTGTGTGAACCAAATGGTACGGGATACTAAAAAGTTGTTTTCATCAATAGGAAAAGAATCTTCGTAAAAATTGTCAATCCATTTGAATGTATCCAGGTTACCATTGCCAACGAGTTCTCTGGTGTTGGCTGGCCATATTTGTACAACAGGTTCAACTCCATCCACCCCAAGTTTACGATCCAGTATAGCCATGGCTCCCCACGGACGGTCATGACACGAAGTAAATATACATACAATCAGATCACTTCCGGGAATAGCTCTTCCATCAATAATTCCACCAGGAGATGGGGTATTATTACCATAATAAATGGCATGTTTTGTACCGTCCGGATTTACTGTCCATAATGCCTGTGCATCTCCAAAATTACGATCTACATACTCCCATCTGTCATACAAAATACGTCCGTCATTTAATAATGCAGCATGTCCTTCAAAAAGAGTACTAACTCCTATCTGTGTAATCTGACTATCATCATTATTCATCCGGTAGAGATTGCACATAATATGACGGTTGCACATACAATATTTAGGCTGTCTGGTAGAACTGAAAACAATACCTCCGTCCGGCAAATAAAGCGGATCAATATCCGATACGCCCCGGGCAAATGTAAGTTGCCTGATATTGGAACCGTCAGCATCCATTTCATAGATATGGCAATCATCTTCTTTATTTTTGCGCATAGAGAAAATAATATTCTTACCATCGAATGAAAATTCAGGGTCTCTCACCACTCCATCTTTAACTTCAAGAAGTGTTTTAATTGTTTTACTATCAATATCCAAAAGCCGTATAGCACTACCCGGAGTAAAGCTATTCTCATTAATTTCTCCAAACTGGAAAAGAGTTTCCGTATTGTGGTGGTCAATAACATACTGTTCTCTTTCAATATACAAAATCTGTTTACCGGCCAGTAATTGCAGTGCTTTATCCGACAACGCAACTTTTCCGGATACTTCCTGTGCATTTACTGTCAGTAAACAGATATTTGCAAAAAAGAAAATGTAAAGGTAATAAAGAGTTTTTTTCATGGCATATATAGATTTTTTATGTTGATTTAT
>JAJBTP010000073.1 GCA_020860805.1 Tannerellaceae bacterium
TAAAGTGTTATATACAACATCACCCTTTAATCTTTCTTCAATTCTTTCTTTCATACTATTTCCTATTAAAGTGATTAATTATCTCCTCCGGTGTTGCTTCTATGTAGTCACAATTTGGTTTATATTTATCAAATTTGCTTTTTAACAACATGGCTCCAAGTTCGGTATAAGTTACATACCATTTATCTCTATCCGTATCTGTCCGGATAGCTGAAATAGCTAAAAATGCCTCTTCATTTTCGCCGCAGTCAATAGTGTTATCATTAATATAAAATTCATCATTATATAGGCAATTATATGTATCATTTTGATATGTTTTAATGCAGTCGAATGATATATGATAAGGTATATTATTTTTATACCCAACCTCTCTAACCTCATCCTTAACTCCGGTGTATTCTTACGGATAAAGGCGCTATATTTGAATTTCTTTTCCATAATTGTTATTTATGGCCTTTACAGCCTGTTTGATAATCGAAGTTGTCACAATCACCCATAGGGATAACCCGCCATCCTTTACCCAGGCATTCGTTTAGATATTCCCTGGCTTCTTTATCCGTACACTCTGAACCATCTTCTCTAAAGAATAATCCTTTTAATGATTTCCGGGAATAGTTTTTTAACATCCCGGCAATGTTTATGCAGCAATGCTTTTTCATTTTTTACCCTCCACTAATTCATAAGTTACTTTTACTTTCTTACACCGGTATCCCTCTTTGTAGAGTTTTTTCCAATCCATTCGGATATAATCAGGTCTACAATCCAAACTGGCCCAACTTATGCAATCGTGTTTATAATAGTGTTGCGAGCCAATAATTAGTGAATTATCCGGACGGACTATCATGTACATTTCTCTTTCTTGCTTTCATGACTATTCCTCCCATAATTTAAAATCATATACCCAAACAAACGGATTGCTTTCCCAGGTGCTTTTCCCGTTGATTTTGTCTATAAGAGCTACATAGGCATCTTTAGCAGTTAAAAAAACAGTAAGAAGGCCAGGAGCCTTAAATATGTTTTTTCTGTTCTCCCAAATTTGGAAATACCTTCTCTTATGCAGTCCTCCTCCGATATATCCCGTAATCTTTCCACTTTTACCCCTGTTATCTCAATGAAGTATCTGGCAGCATCCGCAGGCATGAAAAGTTTATTTTGCCATTTATATTTTATTACATCATCAGACCCATATTTATAACCAAAATAATCACTACCATCGGGATTAGTCAGCTTAATATATGGTTCTTTCAGATATACTTTTTCCCCTACGTTATACCGGGGCTTAAACTCCTTATCTTCTCCTGTTTCCTCCTCCGTACCCCAGAATCCTTTCAAATTACTATCAATGGATAAAGGAAAAAATGTATGATTATGGAAGTCCACTATCATCCGGTTGCGGTTTTATAATTCTTCTGGTCCGTGTCTTACTCCCATTTACAACTAACGGGAAAAGAGCTTCACTAAATAATATGCCTTTCATAAGTTTAGTGATTTAATAATCCCGGGTTATCGTAAATATTCCCCACCACTTCATAGTGTACCATATTGTCATTACAAAATGGGATGTGCTGGCCGGTTACTTCTCCTATAACCCCAAAAGCACAATTTTCAAAACAAACCTGATTGTATACTTTGCCGTATCCTGATGGTTCACATTTGTCCCCATATGTGTAGCATAAGATATCACCCTCGTATATGTCAACTCTATTCCTGTCTTTATGTCCAGTGTACTGGCCAACTGATTCTGGAATGACTTCCATGTCTTTGAATAATCCGGTACAGTCTTTAGGATAAATATATTTCCCACCTTTATCATCCTGTACAAGATCTCCGACAACCCATTTTCCGGTACTTATCAGGACTCCTCTAAATTTTATTTCTCTGTTCATGGGAGTTTATTTAATGCTAACACACATTCAAACATCATAAAAGAATCCAAAGCCTCCTTAACAGGAGCTGGAATTTCACTTTCATTTTCAAAGTCTCCGAAAGTTCTTGTAATAATGCCTCTACTCTGCAATACATACACTTCCTGATACTCTTTCCCATCAATGGATACAGTTACTATATATCCATTTTCGTTAATCCTGATATCTATTTGATTTCTCATAGGTCAAAACAGATTATAATCAGGATAAAAAGATTTTCCGCACTTGGAACAGGTAGCATATCCACCAATAACAGGAAGAGCTGCGGCTTCCTCAGCACTCACTTTATCAATCTGATCTTGTGTGTACTCGTTACCGTCTTTGCCTTCATACATGAATGGGCCATCGGAGTCGTGATCACATTTATCCGGAATACCGCAGGCAATGGCATTAACGCCGTTACCCAGGTTCATAAATTCACAATGTGTATTTTTCATCATTTTTCCACTTTAAAAACGTGAAACACTAAACGCCCACCGGACATTTGGAAAGTATTGATATAGGAGAGATCATCTGCATCCGGGATGTTGTGGCCAGTTCCAATGATTCTGATCTTTATCTCTTCTGCTTCGGTAGCTTGAGTATCTACCATAGCCCAAAGACAGGGAGTTCCGTCCTGAACCTGTACAGTTAATATTTCTGCTTCAGCAGGTAAAGTCAACACCTGACAGTCTGTTACCTCAATTGGGTATTTAAAAATCTTTTTCATGTTGTGTTAAATGATTTATTGATAATGTTATTTATTCAGAATTACTGGAGGTAAATGATCTATATCCACTGGCTGTCCATGGAGATGCTGGTTTCCCTGGAACGGAACGACCCATCCCTCCACATAACCTCTATTACCAGCGATGTGTCTTTTTCGCTTCGGACAAAAATGACTATAGGCCGCTATGCACCAATAATATCCCGACTCATACGCGTCGAGAACTAAAACGGTCTGATCTTTGTGGAAGTGAGTGCTAAGAGAATCCGGTTTGATTTCTTCCCCCAATGCTTTACTTATCACTTCCAGGTTCTCACCTAATTGGATGGCCAGATCTGCATAATAATCACGCAAATTACGATCATCCAGTTTCCCTATGATATTACATGTTTCTTGCAGAGAGGAGAGTAGCTGTGGAGCTATGGCAATAAGCCGGGCATTAGCGATGCACTCTTCCGAGTTTGGAGTTTGCCAATCAGATTCTAACGATGAATAGACCTGTGCTACTGTACAGACATTTCCGTTCTTATCTTCACATTCTACATCTATAATATCGTTTTCTCCTGCAAAAGAATCCACATACCAGACTCCTTGAGTTCCCTTAAATTTCGTCATAGTGGGCCTCCTTATGTTCATCCAGATATTTCCGGAATTCATTTTTATACTTGGTAAATATTGCTTCACATCTTTCAATCATATCCAACCCCTCTAACCCTTTAAGTTCTGCGAACTCATTTATTAATGGGAAATGTTTAGACATTGCCCCTCTGCTTTTAATCATTGCCCTGATAGACTGATCAGCTTTCTGATAGGTAGTATGTCTTCTTCTGGGTGTACTTTCCATTGTTCTCGGATAACCACAAGGTTCACCGAGATATTCACCTGTTATGTAATCAAATTCGCCATTAATAAGGCTGTCTGCTATTTCTCCCATGTTATTATTTATTTTTTAGTAGATTAATATCCTGTAAAAAAGCTCTTCTGCTTCGGTAGCTTGCCGGACTCATACTCTTTAATCATATTATCAACATCAGTTTGCAATCTCTTTGCAGCCTGCCGATCAGTATTACTATAAGAGGTAGCATACTGATCCTGTGCTTTCCTCATTTCCTTTACTTTTTTGATGAATTGATCTGTATCCATATTTCGATAATGTATTAATGAGATTGTTCTTTCCTCACACTTACCCTTACCCCAGTCCGTCCCATCCGCTGTAACTTCACTTCTCTGGCAATCATCACTCATACAAGCGTGATAAGGACAGGACCAGGCAGATATCCGGCATTCAATAACCATAGACCGGATACTTTTTTGGTAGCTTTTGTAAAATCCGTCCAACCGTTCTGGCATTGGCCGAATCTAACCACTCTTTCGCCACCTGCCAGCTCACAGATTTGGAAAATTCCCAATTCTCTAAGGTTTGGGAATGATGGGATAACTTTCCCTCTGTTGGTTTAAGGCCCTGATCATGTAAGATACACAGGCCATTTTCAAAAAAGATACACCCGTTATCGGTGCTGATTGCCTGAACCATGTAAACAGGATCTTCTTTCCGGCCAAGAAGCTTCGCTACATCCCAACTCATAACCGCGACCTTATCACCATAACCGGCATCAATGAGCCGTTCAATATCTTCGGGAGTACCAAGACATGGAACTTTACACTGTTTTTTACATTCCTGGCATTTACAGGAGATAGGCTTACGGCCAGTCTTACGGATAATCTTTTGAAATATCGTCTCCATCATTCCGTAACCGTTTGAGATTCGACCTGACTTTCAATTTCACAGAAACCGTTACAGAGAGAAGATCCGGAAAGAGTCCATCCGGTTAATGAACATCTGTGATCTCCATTTTTTTTGACCTCACCCTGATGGGTACATACAGTACATCGTTTAGAAAGCGTACCTGGGCGGACACTCTGAAAATTTACAGTAGTTTTCATAACACTGACTTTAATGTTCCTAATAATTGTGTTGCGTTAAATATGATATTATTAATATCATTCACTGACAAATGTAAATCAAATATTTAATATATGAAACATTGCCGGATATTTTTTTCAATATTTTTTTTATGCCCGGAAAAAGACATCCGGGCAGTAAAAGATTATTTATTTTCAGATACAGTTTCTTCGATCTGTTTTACCTGTTCGTCAATCTTCTTTTCCCTCTTTTGATAAGTAGCATCATGTGGCTTCTGAATTTTAGCCAATTTACCTGGTTCATATTCTTCCAGCCAATCGAAAAACAGTTTTGCATTAAAACTCAAAGAGAGGTGACCGGCAACCTTATTCAACAATGTTTTTCGAAGAACATAGGCTCTTTCATCCTTACCGAATTTTTTAACTGCATTCCATGAGTTTTCATAAGAAAGATAACTATAATCACCGGGAACAATTACCTTTTGTTGCTCAGTGTTTAAATCCATGAATAAAGCATGATAGAGAAGATCTTCTTCGTAACAGGTTATTTTACCTTTTACCAATTCTTCAAAAGGAATTCTGGAAACATATGATCGAACATCCAGAACAGTCTTTTCCTCACTGATCTCCTTATTACGTTTATCCTGTTTTTTCAATATTTCAATCCGGTCTCTTACCGGAGGATTCTTAGCCTCTTTTTTAAAACTACGGACAGCTACCATTCTATCAGAGTTGTATCCAGTTAATATGTATCCTCTTCTTAGCTTTCCGGTAGTAATCTTTTCCTCCATCTCCTGCAGTTTCTGGTTATACTTTTGCATTTCCTTATCAAAGTCCTCATCTGTCTGCTTTTTATCTCTTACAGGAGTCGGGGGGGGGAGACAAATCAACAACACAATCATTCTCTTTAAAAATTAGAAAACCAGTTTTTACAACAGCTTTAAGAAATGCTTTAT
>JAJBTP010000198.1 GCA_020860805.1 Tannerellaceae bacterium
GGTATATACCATAATAAATAGGGAGTATCCGTTCGAATAGAAAAAAATAATTTACCTTCATACCGCACTCCTAACAAATAAGCATAAGCTTTCACAAACTGCAATTCTTCCGCCAGGGTAACCAATCCTTTTTTATTGCTTTGCAGAATATAACGGAACACAGGCGAACGTTCGTCCAGATAAGTCAACGTTTTTTCTTTTTCTTCTCCCCGTATTAAAGAGTTTAATCCATTTAAAGAATTGAAAAAGAAATGAGGGTTAATCTGGCCCATCAACGCATTATAAGAGGTCTGTAACTTCTCCGTCTTTAACCGCTCAACTTCCAACATCATCTGTTGACGTGTATTTAACATTCGGATCAGTAAAACCAACAGAATAACTGTGATAAAAATAAAAATATGCTCAGTAACCAAGGGACGAGGAAAAGGGGAAGGCCGCACCGGTTTAAAAAACGGGATATGCGCATCCGGCATTTCATCATTAAAACCAAATTCATGGGGAGGTTGAGGAAAACGCTTGATTTCTCCCGGACGAAAGCGAACCTCCAGCAAATCTTCCATCACAAATTGTTGCAAAACAGGGTACAACTGTATGATAAAAAATGCAAAAACTAGACTAACACCCGTTGCGAACAAAAATACTTTAATCTCCCCTCGTAGTCGTAGCTTCATGCCAACTGTATACAGCCATACATTCAACAGAAATAAGATAAGAGCAAAAACAAAAAAACCACCCCAACGAAAAATATAAAAAATAAGCATTTCCGGGAGGATCAAACGGAGAAATACCTCCCTTTGTTGACAACTCATACAAACGTGTCAGAAGAGAGAAATTTACAAAAAGGCTCAACATAACAGAAACAAGTAGAGCCACACCAATATCCTTTTTCTTGGAACGAAACATACAACAAGATATTAATATACAGAACAAATATAAACAGAACCGGAAAAATCACCATTGCCTTGAAAGGCCAAACGGCTAAACTAAAGGATGAACCGCCCTAAAACAACTTAACAAACAACTAAAATCCATAGTTTTTTATACTTTTGTTATTTAATACAAGATTAACTTCTAAAGTTACATATAAATACGATACAAGACAGAATAACAAAATCATGGAAATTGCAAGTAAGTATAACCCTGCAGAAGTAGAAGGGAAATGGTATCAGTACTGGTTAGACAATAAACTTTTTAAGTCGGTCCCCGATGCTCGGGAACCTTATACTATTGTCATCCCTCCTCCCAACGTCACCGGCGTTCTGCATATGGGGCACATGCTTAATAATACAATACAGGATATATTAATCCGCCGTGCACGCATGCAAGGCAAAAATGCATGTTGGGTACCGGGTACAGATCACGCATCCATTGCTACAGAAGCTAAAGTGGTTGATAAGCTGGCTAAAAAAGGAATAAAGAAAACAGACCTGACACGCGAGGCATTCCTGGAACATGCATGGGAATGGAAAGAAGAGCATGGGGGCATTATCCTACAACAGTTACGTAAATTAGGGGCATCCTGCGACTGGGACAGAACCGCTTTCACTATGGACGAAATTCGTTCTAAAAGCGTTTTAAAAGTATTTGTAGACCTTTATCAGAAAGGTAAAATCTATCGTGGAGTACGTATGGTCAACTGGGATCCTCAGGCACTCACTGTACTTTCTGACGAAGAAGTAATTTACAAAGAAGAACACAGTAAATTATTCTATCTGCGTTATAAAATAGAAGGAGAAGAAAACCAGCATATTATCATTGCAACAACTCGTCCGGAAACTATCCTGGGCGATACGGCTGTATGTGTAAATCCAAATGATACACGTTACAGTTTCCTGAAAGGTAAAAAAGTAATTGTACCATTAGTTAACCGTGTAATACCAGTTATTATGGATAACTATGTAGATATGGAATTCGGTACAGGCTGTTTAAAAGTAACACCTGCGCATGATGTAAATGACTACATGTTAGGAGAAAAATACAATCTTCCTACTATTGATATATTCAATGATAATGGAACTATAAGCGAAGCCGGACAGCTGTATGTAGGTATAGACCGTTTTGAGGTACGTAAACAAATCGCTATCGATCTGGAAAAAGCCGGTTTGATGGAAAAAATTGAGGACTACGATAACAAAGTAGGATATTCTGAGCGTACACATGTTCCTATCGAACCTAAACTTTCCATGCAATGGTTTCTGAAAATGCAGGAATTAGCAAAACCTGCATTGGATTCAGTAATGGAAGACGACATCCGTTTTTATCCGTCCAAACTCAAAAATACATACCGTCACTGGATGGAAAACATAAAAGATTGGTGTGTATCACGTCAACTGTGGTGGGGTCACCGTATTCCTGCCTATTTCCTTCCGGAAGGAGGTTTTGTAGTTGCTGAAACAGCTGAAGAGGCATTAATTCTGGCAAAAGAAAAAACAGGAAATCCAAATTTACAATTATCTGACCTTCGTCAGGACGAGGATTGTTTGGACACCTGGTTTTCGTCATGGCTATGGCCCATATCTTTGTTTGATGGTATTAATAATCCGGGAAATGAAGAGATAAAATACTACTATCCAACCAGTGATTTGGTTACGGGTCCGGATATTATTTTCTTCTGGGTAGCCCGGATGATTATGGCAGGTTATGAATATGAACAGGAAAAACCATTCAAAAATGTATATTTCACAGGACTGGTAAGAGATAAATTAGGCCGTAAAATGTCTAAATCACTAGGAAACTCTCCAGATCCGTTGAACCTGATAGAACAATTTGGGGCTGATGGTGTACGGATGGGGCTGATGTTAGCAGCTCCGGCAGGCAACGACATTCCGTTTGACGAAGCTCTTTGTGAACAGGGACGTAACTTCAACAACAAAATATGGAATGCATTCCGTTTGGTGAAAGGCTGGAAAGTAGATGATTCTATTCCGCAACCGGAAGCCTCGGCAATTGCTATTAAATGGTTTCAAATGCAGTTAGATAAAACAATTGCAGAAATGGATGATCAATTTGGAAAATATCGTCTAAATGAAGCCATGATGTCTGTATATAAACTGTTCTGGGATGAATTCTCCTCTTGGTTCCTGGAAATTATTAAGCCTGGTTACGAGCAGCCTATTGACAAACAGACATACAAGGCGGCGTTGAACTTCTTCGACTCACTATTGCGTTTGTTACATCCATTTATGCCATTCATTACAGAAGAGTTATGGCAGGCCCTTACTCCACGCCAGGAAGGTGAAAGTATTATGATTTCTTTACTTCCGGCTACTAAACCATTAGATAAGAAATACCTGGAAACTTTCGAAAGTGTAAAAGAAATTGTTGGTGGAGTTCGTTCTATCCGTCTACAAAAAAATATTCCTAATAAAGAAACACTCGAATTACAGATATTAGGCGAACATGATAACACGTTTAATACGGTTATTGCTAAAATGTGTAACTTAACAGCTATTCAAGTGGATAATGAAAAAACAGCAGGTTCTGTATCTTTCCTTGTCGGAACGACCGAATATGCAGTTCCGTTAGGAAATATGATAAATATAGAAGAAGAACTGGCTAAACTACAGGAAGAACTGACTTACCAGCAAGGTTTTCTTGCTTCAGTTATAAAGAAACTGAGCAATGAAAGTTTTGTTAATAAAGCTCCGGCCAAAGTAATTGAAATGGAACGTAAAAAACAAGCGGATGCAGAAAGCAAGATTCGCAGTCTTGAAGAAAGTATCAACACATTAAAACAATAAATTTGTAACATTAAAGATTTTAAAATCCATGAAACAAACACGAAGAGCCTTTTTAAAAAATAGTATGCTGGGAGCACTCCTTTTAGGAGCAACTTCCAATACTCACGCCAGAATTTCCGAGTTTATCAAACCTAAAGTACCTAAACAGGTTAATCCCTTTCATTTAGGTATGGCAGGTTACACTTTTGTTAATTTTGATTTGGATACTACTCTAAAAACAATGGAGAGACTGGATATACACTATTTATGTATAAAAGATTTTCATTTACCTTTTGATAGCACCAATGAACAGATTCAGGATTTTCACACCAAATGCGCAACCCATAAAATAACCGGTTATGCAGTGGGACCCTATTTATATGAAAACTGAAGAAGAAGTAGACCGTGCTTTTGAATATGCAAAACGAGTAGGTGTAAAACTAATTGTGGGCGTACCCAACTATGAATTGCTACCTTATGTAGATAAAAAGGTAAAAGAATACGATTTCTACTATGCTATCCATTTGCATGGACCAGACATCGTCTTATATCCGGATGCGACAGATATATGGGAAAATACAAAAGAATTGGATGCTCGTATTGGAATGTGTCTGGATATCGGTCATGACCTGCGAAATGGTTGTGATCCGGTTAAAGACCTCAAAAAATATCATACACGTGTGTTTGACATGCACATAAAAGATGTAACAGAGGCATCAAAAGCCGGAACGAGTATTGAAATGGGAAGAGGTAAAATAGATTTTCCCGCACTTGTCAAAGCTATGCGGGAAGTAAACTACACTGGAATGTGTAGTCTGGAATATGAAAAAGATATGAAAGATCCATTTTTAGGGATAGCCGAATCAATTGGTTATTTCAAAGCAGTCAGTGACATGGAATTATAAGTAAATTAGATGAGATGTACATTTCTAATACCTCTTATTTGGCTACTATTGCCTGCATGTAGTACAATCAGCTACATCACCATAGAGACATATAATCCGGCTGAAATCACATTTCCTGATCCTACCGGTACTATCTTAATTGTCAATAATGCCATACCTCAACCAGCAGAGATGGGTTATGAATATACCCTGAAAGGGAAAGCACAGGATAGTTGTAGGGCAAATGCAGACAGTGCTCTTTTTGACGTTTGCAAAGCATTAGGAGAAATGATTGTGGAAAACGGTTTTTTTGAAGATGTACTTCTCTATCATTTACCTACCCGTACAGATGAGGTTTTCTATTCAGATAAAAAATTAACACTGGAACAAATAAATACACTCTGCTATGAGAATAATGTAAATGCAATCATTTCTCTGGATCGGCTATTATTTTATATGTCAAAAGAGATCCAACAGTTTTCTGAAGGATATTATTATGGAACAATAGATGTAAAAATGACAGGGATTGTAAGAAGTTACTTACCGGGCAGAGTAAATCCACTGGCAACAATATTAGTAAATGATAGTATTTATTGGGGCGAAACAGCAAGTAGCCTGGTACATCTCAATAAACTTCTTCCGAAACCAGAGGATGCTCTCCGGACAGCCGGAAAATATATAGGTGAGAAAATTCATCCCAATTTTGTTCCTTATTGGTTAGAAGAAGGACGTTGGTTATATAAAGGGTATAGTACAACATGGAAAGAAGCAACTGCCTTTGCTATGAGTGGAAAATGGGATAATGCCTATCAGAAATGGTATAGTATTTATCAACATACAAAAAGTTGGAAAGAAAAAGCAATAACAACAGCCAATATAGCGTTATAC
>JAJBTP010000146.1 GCA_020860805.1 Tannerellaceae bacterium
TCTTTGTAAGGTATAATAAAAGATAGGCGAATGGCTAATATTAAGAATATTGTGTTTGACTTGGGTGGGGTTATTATGACGATTGACCGTAACCGGGCTGTAAAGCATTTTGAAGAGATTGGCGTAAAAGATGCAGCTCAATTGATTGACCCGTATGAACAGAAAGGTTTCTTTCTGGATGTGGAATCCGGGAAAGTAGATGCGGAAGGTTTCCGGCGCGAACTGAGTGCTCATGTGGGAAAAGAGGTGTCGATCGAGGAAGCGAGTTATGGCTGATTGGGTTTTGTTGTGGATGTACCGCAGGAAAAGCTGGATTATATTCTGGATTTGCGGAAGAATTATAAGGTGTATCTGTTGAGTAATACCAATCCGTATATACAGGCATGGGCCCGTTCGGAACGTTTTTCGGAAGCCGGCCGCCCTATCGGTGACTATTTTGATAAGATGTATGCGTCCTATGAGATAGGACTGACCAAACCAGACCCGGCTATTTTTGAATATATGCTGAAAGATGCTACTATGGTTCCGGATGAAACGTTGTTTATTGATGACGGAAAAGCAAATATTGAGGTCGCTGTTGCCCTGGGCATCCATACTTACCAGCCAATTAATGGTGAAGACTGGCGTGCGGAGTTAGATCATATAATTTAATTCACCCCCTAACCTCCGTTAGGGGGGGCGGAGGAGGTAAATTGTATTTAAAACTTCTGTTGGTTGATTCTGTGGAAAAGAGTAATTCTCCTTCCGGGGTATAGTATAGGTTGATTTCTGGTTCTCCGTTTGCTAATAGGGCAAAGTTGAGGATGTAAAACTTTTGGTTTCCTATGCTGTCTGTTGCTATGGTTGCGATTTCATAGGGGCATAACATGGGGGTTTTGGTTTGTAGTGGGGAGAGGGTGTCCGGATTTATTGAATGGATGAGTATGTTATTACGGAAGAATTGAATTTGTTGCTGTACTTTTCTTCCGTAGCAGGCTTCCGGATTTTCTTCGATGATTATTATTGCTTCTAAACTGTATGTTTGGTCTAATACTGTTTTTATTGTGTCGGTTGATGTTTGCATTGTAGGGGTGGTTACAATGGGGAGTAATAGCAGAAGTATGTATAACAGGGAGGCCTTCATTTTGTTTCCGGTTTTTAATGGATAAAATATGGTTCTACCATAAGTTTGTCATTTTTTCTCCATTTGAGCCATAGGGTTTCACCAGTGGCTTCATAGTCGTTGTCTTCGGTGAATGTTTTTATCTGTAGCCAGTCGCCTTCTGTGCGGATGCCTTTTGCCGTATGTACAGTAACGTATGCTTCGTGTTCGTTTTTATTGCGAAAGGCTTTTTGGGTGAGAGGACTAAGGGATAGGGCATTGCATATGAGCTCTTCCCAAGGGATGAACTGAAAATCATCCTTTTTGACATATCCTTTTTCCTGGTCGTTCAGCCAGATTTTGTAATAGTCTTCTCCTTCGCTGTCTACGACAAAGTGGAATATATCATAGTATATTGTATTATATAGTGGTCTTAGAAAGTTTTGCTTATACGTGTCTTCGATTTGGATAGTATGGGTGAAGGCTTTATCAACCGAAATAGTGAGTTCATGCCGTTTGGGGGTGGCAACTCCTATGCCGAGTGTTCCTACAGGGTTATAGTAAGTATCGCCTGTTTCTTCCAGGGCGCTTTTTTCCGGGCTGGCGAGTAGTTTTTCCTCCGGGAAATATTTCCGGTTTGCCAGGGTTTGTGTACCTACTTTGTAGAATATACCTTCATCATCATACCGGTAGAGTGTGTTGCTTTCAATTAATTTTTCTTTGTAATAGTAACTGTCCTGCACATAGATGTCGTAATTGGAGAGCAGGGTGAAGTTTCTTTTGTGGAGATGGGTTTCGTGTAGTGTCACTCCGTAAATGGGGATACGGTCTATTACTTCCGGTCTGGATGCTTCGATATCTTGAATGGTGGCTAACTGTGATTTATAAAGTAACGGAGTATAGCCATTTTGTTCCGGTAGTACTAATTCCGGAAAGTCTTCATCGTAGAGATAAGCGTGTAACAGGTATATTTTTTCAGATTTCTTTTGTGCTGGTCTTTTAATTGGGTGAAGTGTTCTTCTTTATTTGCAAAGCTTACTACCTGATTGACGGAATAAGCAATAATATCTTCCGGGTTGGGAGCTTCAAGTTCAATAGATTCCCAATCCGGTTCTTCGGGTTGATATTCTTCTTTTGGTTCCTCCTCTTCTTCCTCTTCGACCATCTCTACGGTTTCCAAAGGTGTTTCAGTAAGGAGTTCGGCAGGAATGATTTCCTGTTGATTTGTCTTTGGGTTGTTGCATGCGAATAGAAAGAAGGAGATTAAAAAACAGAGGTATAAAAAGGTAGTATCTTTTTTCATTTTGTTTACTATTGACCGATTAACGGGATAAATGTAAGAATAATTCCGGTGAATGATTCGTTTTATTGATGTATTAAACAGATGGCCGTATGAAAAAATAGCCCCGGATAGTAGTATCCGGGGCTGAATTTACGTGATATAAAATAAGTCCCTTTTAAAGGGATGGAGTGAGTGGTTTATTGTTTCAGGCGGACATTCTCCCAGTTGGTTGTGATTTGTGGGGATACGCTGACCTGAGGTTCCTGGATTTTATTCATCCGGGAAGTTGCCAGTTTAACTTCGTTGGAAGCCCGTTCAAAGAGTTCTTTCATAGTGATATCACCTCCTGATTCCTGTAATACTTTAATCAGGTAGTAGGTATAATATCCCTGTTTCTTTTCATGGAATACACTGGAAGTCTGTTCACCGCTACTGGATGAGAAGCTGATGGTGTTACCCCGTGGGAACCCGGCTTTCGGTACTACCCGGATGGCTTTCTGGGCTACGAGTGGAGCTTCACTTTTGTGTCCTCCACTGAAGCAGGCATCCAGGAATACATAAGCATTCTTCGGGTTATTTTCAGCCAGTTTATTATAGAGGTCATTCAACGAAATACCCAGGTGTATATTCCGTCCGGTAATATCGACCGGAATCAGGTAGGGGTCTTTGGTACGTTCATCGTTGTTGCCGTGTCCGGAAAAATAGAAGAATAGTTCTGCTTCCGGGTCGGCGCTTGCCAGGCTGGATAACCAGCTTAACTGTTCGTGCATCATACCGGTGGTAGCGTTGTAAAGCACTTTGATTTGGTTAGCAGGTATACCGAAGGTGCGTACGCAATATTCACGGAATACCTGTGCATCGTTGATGGCATACGGTACATTGATTTCCGCATTGGCTCCGGTGATACTATAATCTTCATTCCCGATAATCAGGGCGTAACGGTTTGGCATTACTTTGCCTTCCGGAATATTTTCGAGTAACTCACTTTTATAGGTGAGCGAGAGGTCGGTATTGATTTTGGGAGTATCTGTCTGACTGGAAGAAATATTGATGGTATTGGCTGCTGTCAGGTACTCACCTACTTTAACGGTAAATACTTTGTTAAGGTAAGACGATTTGGTGTCTTCACTTACCGACATGGTTACCAGGATGGAATCTTTGTCGAAGCGGTTGTTTACGACAAACGAGAAGTCTACGATATTGACTTCACCGGCTCCGATACTATCCAGGTTGATTTCCGGTGCTTCGGTAGCATACACATTGTCCGGCAGGGTAAATTTGATATTCAGCTTATTGGCTGCTACCCGTCCCATGTTGTTGAGGGCTACGGTTAATTTACCGTTTTTACCCCGGGTGATGGATGAACCGTCTGTCGCAAAGAACTGGTAGTCGGCCACATCCAGCCGGGGTAATGCATACTCGAGCGTACCTATGTTCATTGCCACGGGGGCTGCATCGAATCCGTTGGCTTCGAAGGCGTACAGGCTGATAACGGCTTGTGCTGTCGGTAAATCTCTTTTCGCTATATACCGCATGGTGAATTCTTTTGAACCTTTGGCCGGAATGATGCCTGCATCCAGTTCGCGGGCTCCTTCGAAGTATTGTTCCAGGCCTTGTTGTTCTGACAGACGTACACGTACATTATAAGCATCTCCTTCTCCCTGGTTTTCGATGGTGAAGCGGATGGAAAATCCTTCGCCTGCATCTATCAGGCGGTTGTTGTTATTGTCGGCAAATTCATCTACCCGGATAACGAGGAGGGCCGGATTAACCGGAACCGGAACTTCTCCAACGTCGGTTCTTTCAGCAATTGTACGGTTCTGCTGTGTGGCTTTGTAAGTAGCCAGTAAAGAGTCGAAATCACGGTAATTACCTTGTTCATCCAGGATTTTTTTCAAAACCTCATATTCGGCTGTCATATCCATATATTGGTATACACTGAGCAGGCCTTGCATGTATTGGGTAGATTGAGGGTCTTTCTGTAATATTTTGAGGAATAAATCTTGTGCATTTATGAGGTAGCCGGCTGCCCGCTGACGAATTACTGCGTATTCGCTATCGTTGACGATACTGGCTCCCTGGTTGATGATTTCGGTTGCACAGTTGAAGTTGGCCCGTGCTACTCCGGTCAGGATTTCAAAGTTATCCGGATAGAGTGCATACAGGCGTTGGAACACTTCGAGGGCTTCCTGGTTGCGTCCTTCCCGTTCCATCATACGGGCTTTGATAGGAAGTACTTTATCATTGTTCGGGTCGATTTCCAGAATGCGGTTGATGGTGGCCAGCAGTTTCGGCATATTGTTGGTTGCAATATGTACATTGACCAGATTGTAGTAAAAATCAAGGGATACCGGATATTTACTAATGGCTTTTTCGAGAATATCTTCCTGCGAGCGGTAGTTTTTCTCTTTCTGGTGTATCATGCTCAGGTAAACATAGGCATCTTTTTCTTTATCTGCATCGGGTTGGTTGAGGTATTCGTTGAAGTACCGTTGTGCCTGTGCGTTTTTTTTCTGTGTAAAGGCGGCTACGGCTGTGTAGTAAAGGATGGCTGTATATTGCCCGTCACGTCCGAGATAGGTATCCTGTAGTACCGGCATACCCGGAGTTTCGATGTAAGCTACCCCGAAATCAAAGGCTTTTACCGGATTATCTTTTTCTGCATAATATTCAAAGCCACTAATGAGTAATGGATAAATTTGCCTTAATCTTCTTTTGGTTGCGTCGAGGTATTGACCATTGTCTGAGGCTTCGGCTACTTTGCGGTAGTTATTGTATGAACTGAGCAGGTAACTATACATCTGATCGGGATTACTACCATTATCCCGCGCACTTTCATACATCACAAATTGTTGTCCTGCGTCATTAAACGCCGTACCTGTCTGTGCCCGTAACTGTTGTCCCGGTAGCAGATACATAAACAATAATCCTATTAATACATACTTGTTCATCATTCTTATTATTTTTAATAATAGGAGTAAGAAGTTATCACTCGCTTTGCGAGTTAGGAGGTAAAGAAGTCAAGAATAAAATAGTATATATTTCTCTGGATTCTTAACTTCTTTACCTTCTAACTTCTTTACTTCTTAAAATCAAAATGCATCTATAATCGTGAATTCCACGTT
>JAJBTP010000563.1 GCA_020860805.1 Tannerellaceae bacterium
GTTATACGCTGAAATACAAAAACTTACAGCGGTTTGTGAAGGGTGAAGGGTAAAAACTGGTTTTCGGGATACATTTATTTTATATCAAATAGTACCTGTAAAATACCTACAGCACTTTTCTCACGAGGTGTCATATGCAGACGTAATTCTTTAACAATGAATGAATCACCGTCTGAATGAACCAGGTTAAACTGATCTTTCAGGATACTGTAGGAATCCGTACTATAGAGTGGGAAAGGCTGCCAGTTACCGGCTTTATCTTTATACTCCAGTGACCACTCTACCGGTAATTGTACACCTCCTTTATCATCATACCAGTAAACCGAGAAAGCTTTTACATCAGTAGGTTGTTCGAATACAAAATCAATAAACTGTTTTTTACCAATCTCGGGATAAGATGTCCAGCGCTCCACACTGGTGTCAAAAGAATGAGCCGGATGTTTGCCATTCAATATGGAAAGAACGGTTTCACCTCCGTGTGTATGAGAAGCCTTTATATCCTGCATCATCACCGGTAAAAAGTTCAGATCTTCTTTTATTCTCTCTTCTGTTTCTGCAAACCATACATTCATGGAAGATACTTCCCGGTTATTCCATGCATAATAGGGAATCAATGTCAGCTTAGACGAGTGCATTTTACCCTTATTATCTACATAGGCTGCCTCTATATTCCGTATCACTTCTATGCCTTTCAGGATGCCGGTTTGCTCCTTACGGATTTCAGGATGCAAGGTTCGTTTTGAAATCATATATCTATCTGCCGGGCCTTCATTATCAACTCCTTCGGCACAATACACCAATGGTCCGCGGCTAACGGCCACTTTATTTCTATCCGCTTTTACTTCTTCTATTGCATGGGTGTACCGTACAGGCATGGGCAATACCAATTCGACAACATCCTCCGCCTGCCAGGTCCGGTCGATTGTGACAAAGCCTTTTTCTACAACCGGGTTAGGTATCTTTTTACCATTCACCTGCACTTCCCATTTACTCACAGATGAATCCATATAGTTATATAACTTACCCGGTACGAACTGATTGCCTGTCCAGGTTGGAATACGCAATTTCAAAGAGAATTTCTGTTTTTTCTTTTCCGGAGTAACAGCTATTTTTATTTGTTCGTCAAACGGATAACCGGCAGTCTGCACCACACTGACTTTTCCGGAGGATAAGGGTATCTCTACCGCATTTCCGGTATAGAAGGCACAATAAATTTCGTTACCGGTATGGGCATACATCAAACCGGAAACCTGTGGAATCAAACGTGCCAGATTGGTAGGACAGCAAGCAGTTCCAAACCAATGCGAACGGTCTACCATCCCGGCTGATTCCAGGGGATTTACATAAAAGAATTTATTTCCTTCCAGATTGACTCCCGCTAATACGTTATTCAGTAAAGCAATTTCAGCGACATCCATGTATTTGCCATCTTTTTCCAGCAGGAACATACGGTGGTTGAAAAATACATTTCCGACAGCTGCACAGGTTTCGTTATAAGCTTCTTTATTAGGTAATACATACTCCGGCCCGAAACCTTCTATACCATGTATAGCTCCTAATCCACCGGTTATATGCATACGGGTATCCACAATGTTATGTCAGATACAATCCAGGGCCGGATTTAAAGTTGGGTCACCGGTAAGCGTACCTACATCAGACATAGCTGAATACAGATATACAGCCCGTACCGCATGCCCTACTGCTTCGCATTGCTCACGTACAGGTGCATGTTGCTGTGCATATTCGGGCGACATGGTACCTTCTCCGTCCGGCACATACGTAATACCACGGATATCAACAAACTTTTTAGCCATATCCAGGATACAGCGGGTTAGCTGTTACCCGGTATAATTTAACCAGCGCCAGTTCTATTTCCTGATGGCCCGGCGCCTGGTTAACAGGGTTGCCGTCATTATATTTACTATCTCCTTCAAAGAATACCTTATTTACATGCTGTGCACTTTTTTCGGCTATACTCAGCAGGTTGTTTTTCCCGGTTGCCTGATAATAGGCTACAGCAGCTTCATACAAATGGCCGACATTATATAACTCATGACTATGTACCACCCACGAATAGGGTTTATCCCCCATCCCGGCACCTCCCCAGAGAGGCGCATGAATATAGGAACCAGCGGTATGTGCCGGATATAAATAGCCATCTTCTTCCTGGGCAGAAGCAATGATTGCGGCAATTTCATCGATTTGTGTCCCCAGTGCCGGGTCACGTTCCATCTTTAACAGATAAGCGGCTCCTTCTATCACTTTATAAAGGTCGGATGTATTAAAAACGGCTCGATGAGGGTAAAGGTGTATTTTCGCCTCTCAGAACAGCAGCCGTACGTCTGAGGTCTTCTACTGCTTCCTGCGTACGTTCAAAGGCAACAGGAACAAGTGTTTCTTTCTGAATCCGCATCCGGCTACTCCAGAATGTGTCCGACAGATTTACTTTTTCAAAAGAAACAGGTGTTAAAACCTCCTGTCCATAGGAACAGATTGAAATACAAACAAGGGCTGTTAATATTCGTCTTCTCATGGGTTTGATTTAAAACAATAAATGATTATTAATTGGTCTAATAATGGTTACGAAGATATTATTAAACAGCTTTCCTACAGGAAAATTATTCAGGCTTTTTCTATAACAAATCAATCATTCTTTTGACTTTTCATTCAGTCATACACTCCCTGCCCACGGATATAATCATACTATGAAACCGGACATATATTTCCCTCTTATACGCTTCTGCCGGACTATTTGATTCCTGTTCCGTTTTCATTTCCAGGTTACCACTTATACTAATTGCTGAGACTTCACTTCTGAAATACTTTCGTTGATTTAATGATAACATCTTCCAGCGGACGATCATTTTCATCTGTCTTTACCAAAGACATCTTTTCAACGATATGGAGTCCTTCTATCACTTCTCCGAAAATAGTAAACGCTCCATCCAGACGCGGCACTCCTCCTATCGTTTTATATACCTCCCGGCGCTCTGCCGGAATCACTACTGGTTCTAAAAGGTCTAAGGTATCAGCGACCATGATGGAGGCTAAGATATCCAGTTCATGCAGGGCTCGTTCTTCAGCCAGTTCCGGATTCTCTTTCTTAAGCTGGTCAGCAAACTTATAATAGAGCCAGTTCTTACGAACCGTATTCATCAGTTTTTTCTACTTCATCCAACTCCTCTTCTGTCATTTTCTTTCCCTGAATAAAACAAAACTGAGTACCCGAAGAGGCTCGTTCCGGATTCACATCATCCCCTCTCTTGGCAGTAATCAGTATCCCTCGCCTGTTGAAATAATGAGGACGTATTTCAGCGGGCACGGTATACCCGCCGGAATCATACCCATATAACTTTTTAGGTTCCCGTTCTTTACTCGAAAGGTCTCCGCCCTGCACTACAAAATCCTCAATAATGCGATGGAATAAGACTCCATCATACATCTTTGACTGGCACAAACGAATAAAATTATCCCGGTGCAACGGTGTATCATCATATAATACCACCGTAACATCCCCCATCGAAGTCCGTATCTCTACGTATACTTGTTTCTCGGGATTAAGTGGTTTCTCCTTACAGGAAAAAAATATACTTAGAATAAGTATAGAGTATAAGAATTGTTGCATATCTATTCTGTTTAAAATCAAAGATACATTTTATTCTTTAGAGTCTTACCTATGAGTACAACAAAATAGGAGATGTACTTTTTGGTACATCTCCTACTTATATAATTAAAAAACCATATATTCTAAATTCATCGGCTTTTACCAGTTTTTGTTCTGTTTTAAAGATTCATTGGTCAAATCAACATCTTTTTGTGGGATAGGGAAAGTATAATGTTTTTCCGGCTTGAATATCCGGGTTTCAACATACCGTCTGGGTGCCCCGTCGATAGTAGCGGTCCGGTCATTTCGGCCGATTCCATCCAGACGCATAAATGCACCATATACCTCTCCTTTGAGTCCGTAGCCGTCAATAGCAGGAGATTTTTCCGCTATTTTCCAACGAATGATATCGAAATAACGTAATCCTTCATTTGCCAGTTCTACTCTTCGCTCATTACGAACCAGAAACCGGAGTTCGTCCTCTGAATTGTAATTATCCGCATGGATACGCCCCCCCTTACAACGGTCACGTAATTGATTCAGAATTTCGATAATTTCATTTTTCGCTGTTACTCCTTTCGTTTCGAGTAACGCTTCTGCATGCATTAACAATACATCGGCATAGCGTAAAATGATGATATCAACTCCGCAATCTGTAATCTGAACCATGGCATGTTCAGACCAGTCAACATATTTTTTCCATACATACCCTGTGGAGGATGGTTCTTTGGCATTATATTGCTGGTCAGGAATAGTACCTGCATCTTCGGGATCATAGTAAACCCATTCCACTCCGTTTGGTGTGCTTGTTCCTATCTGCGAAGTGGGATATATAACAGACTGGCTCAATCTGGGGTCACGGTCTTTATACGGATCAAAAGGGTTATAAGTAGAACCGTTTTCATGGATAAGACGGCCATCAGCCATCGGGTATGAATCAATCAGATTTCCTGTAGGGGTAAGAGCACCTCCCAGTGCGTCACCCCCCCCCGGCAGGGCTTTCAGAAAAAAGCCGGATTGATAGAATGTCCGGTTTTTTTACTGCCGGTTGTATGGGCAAACTGGCGCGAGAATATTATTTCATTCGCATCTTCTGCTACTCCGTTGAATAAATCAGCATAAGGGGTTTCTCCGGCTGTATGCAGTGAATATTTACCAATCAGGTTGGTTGTTACGCTTAGGAGATTTGCGTAATCATTATTTAACAGGTATACCCTTGCTTTTAATGCCTGACAGGCATCAGCGGTGATTCGTCCTTTTTCCAGCGTTTTACCTTTGAGTTCATTGGTTGCCAGATCCAATTGTTCATGTATGAAAGCAACTACATCTGCTTTGGGAGACCGGGTTATTACTTTGCTCTCTTCAACAGTTAGTACATGTTTAATTAAAGGAACATCTCCGAAGAAGAAAGAGAGCCGCATATATGCGTATGCCATAATAAACCTTACCTGACCGGTCAGTGCTGTTATTTCGTCTTCAGACATACCTATGATTTTCTCTTTATTTTCCATGAATTGCCATGCAAAGCGTATGTGTTCGTAAGAATAACTCCAGATATTGGCCGGAACAGATCCATAGGAATCCATCGTGCCGTTGGCCACAAGCTTTATATTGGTATACCATCCTTCCCATACTAAATAAGAATTGTCGGACATAGCTTCGTCAAAGGCAGGTGATAATTCAGAAATAGGCGGGAATGCCCTTGCATACATATCTGCCACAAGTCCACGTACGTTACCCGGTTCCTGCCAGAAAGTTTCCTGTGATATTTTGTCTTCCGGAAGTGCGGTAAGGATATCTTCACAGGATACCAATACGCTTGTCATTACCAGCGTTGTTAATAGGTATAATATTAGTTTGTTCATAAGATATAGT
>JAJBTP010000097.1 GCA_020860805.1 Tannerellaceae bacterium
TTATTGTATTTCTGACACGAAAGAAAAAATGCTTATTAACATTTAACAAAAAAACAAAAGGTGCAGGCTCACGCCCACACCTTTCGGATTAAATAAGAAATGAAGTTATTTACTTCTATTGGTCCACCATAGTGGAATAGAGTTTATGTTATTTCCTCCCAACAAACGTACGGCTTCGTCGAAGCTTGCTTTGCTATTAACTTCCATGATGGCCAGGTAAGGAAAACGTTGTTGATAATATTCCCATTTACATTCCATATAATTGCTCCTGTTTAATGGAACTTCCTGGTTAGCAGGAACGTAATCGACTTCTACAGCAGGATTCTCAAAGAATGGTAATCCTAAGCGTCGGTGATCCGACCAGGCTTCCAAAGGTAGCCACGGCACCTGGGCCAGGTATTTTTGAGTGATAATTTTAGTGAGAATATCATTATTTGTTAGTCCGTTGTTGTAAATAGAATTAGTAGGATAAGTATACGTAAACGTTTTGCTTTCGTTTGTATATCCGTCTATATATTTACCGGTAAAAGAAGTTGCTTCTGTTGTATGCGTAAAAGAAACAGAAGTTCCAATCCGGGTTATACTCTTCTGAAGCCAGGTATTGGTCTGCAAATCTTAGAATACCATGATATTCAAAACTGGCTTTTACACCTGCTTCATAATTACTTTGTGCACTGCCGGGAACATTCCAGCCATACACATGCGCTTCTGCCAGCAGGAAGTAAGTTTCCCATGGGCCAAACCATACTCTTTTATTATTACTGTTACGGTAAAGCTGTGAAAGAGAAGGGAACGTAGATGAATGTCTTAATTCACTGGTATAGCCTGATAAGTCACCCCATTTGCCACCAACCCATGTATTCCAGGTATAATTAACATCCAGTTCAATACTATTATCATCTATTTCCTTTGTCTCAAGATTCGCTAATTTCGGATTTTTTTCCGGTAGTTGAACACTGGCGGGATAAATAACTCCGTCATTATAGCCAGGAATATGGAATAAAACCGTAGCACGGGGATCTATTTGAGCAGGTACTCCATTTAAGAAAAATCCGGGAGCAGGGTCGTTTGTTTTTAAAGGGAGATGTTTATCCAATCTGATACCAAAATCGTTTTTCTCTTTTATAGTCATTTTACCTTCTAATGCTTCCGGTACCTGGAAAGCAATTCCTCTCCTAACCCAATCATTAAATTGTTAATAGTAACGGAAATAGGCTGTGCATTCCATGTGCGTGACATAACACCTGCTAAATCATCCCAACTATCGAATTCCTGAACCTCCGCCATATCACTGATACTCGTAATGAGCGGACGACTGGCTGCTGCTTCAAAGTAAGACTGAGCTGTTTGCGGATCTGCTTTTGATAAACGCATAGCATACCGCAAAATGAGAGAATTGGCATATTTTGCCATTGACTTATATCTCCGTTAAAGAAAGTATCGGAGTTTTCTGTTTTAATATCAGTCATATCCGCATCCAATTCAATTTTAGAAACCGCATCAGAAAGTTCTGTAAGAATAAATTTATAAATCGATTCAACACTTTCGTATTTAACTGTTTCATCAAAATTAATTACAGGAGAAATCGGGCCAAAACAATCTGCCAATTCTGATGTCAAATAAGCCCGCCAAATCCGGCACATTTGTAATAGGTTGTTTTCATAGGGTAATACACCTGGTTGCTGTAAACGTTCATTACATATCTTGATTGCCATATTTACATGGATTAACCATTTGATACCATAATCTGCACTGAAATATTCTTTATTCCATTCATCTGCGTTGAATCCAACAGCCAACCGGCTGGCTCTTTCAAAGCGGGCGACATCTTTCCATTGTAGCACGAATACCCGTTCTGCTATGTTCGGGTTTTGTTGTGCTCCCACAATAGACTTATTGAGTAAGTAAGAAGGCTTAACTTCATCAACAGCATTGGGATCTCTATTTATATCTTCGAAATCATTACATCCTGAAAGTATTAAAAGTGCGGATGCAAGAGTTGTGAAAATTTTAGTATATGTTTTCATTTTTTTCTTATTATCTGTGTTAGAAACTTACTGCTACATTAAATACATACGAGCGGGTTGTGGGAGCTGCTAAGTTTTCAAATCCGATAGCATTCGTATTTGTTGCAGAAACAGACTCCGGATCGATACCTTCCAGATTGTATTTTATCATCCATACGTTGTTAACGACCATGGAAAGACGAACTCTTTCAAAAGGAGTATGGGTCAACCATTTTTTATCCAAATCGTATCCTAATGTAATGTTGCGTAAACGAACATTCGTAGCGTCTTTAATAAATGCTTCGGTTGTACCTGTATTACCATATCCTGCTACTTTTTTCCAGTATTCATGTGGTGTAACTTCTTTTGTGTTGGTTACATACCCATTGTCTGTTTCAACAACTGA
Organism: Tannerellaceae bacterium; assembly: GCA_020860805.1. Classification (GTDB taxonomy): domain Bacteria; phylum Bacteroidota; class Bacteroidia; order Bacteroidales; family Tannerellaceae; genus UBA4116. The sequence goes on from JAJBTP010000097.1 coordinate 2,413, forward strand.
ATTTTCCACAACGAAACTTTCCCGTTTTCCGTCTATAACTGTTCCTGCTGCATTTCCGAATTTATAAAGAGAGGCAGTTGTTGCGGGATAAATTTTACCACCGATCCGGGCATCAATAAGGAAGCTTAAAGAGATATTTTTATAGCTGAAGCTATTAGTCCATCCTACTAACCATTTTGCTTGTTGGTTACCCAAAAAACTTTTTTCTTCTTCGATTATAGGTAATCCGTTCGTATCAACTACTATTTTTCCTGCATGTTCTCCCTCTTTAACCCGCATATAGGTAACTCCATAAATATCACCATAATTGCCACCGGTGCGTGCTACGAAGTTAAGTTCTGCGAATGTTTGCAGGCCATACTCATTAACTCCGTCGGTTAATTCAATAATTTTGTTTTTATTGGTTGAGACATTTAAGGTTGTTTCCCAGTTAAATCCTCTTGGATTGACTATTGGACTGGCATACACCATCAATTCTACCCCTGTATTCTGAATATTTCCTGCATTGATTTGCTTGGAAGCATAACCCGTAAAGGCATCTGTTGGAATTTCAAGTAGTTGACGGGTTGCATTTGTTTTATACCACGAAGCATCTATACCCAGTCGGTTATCAAAAAATTTGAGTTCTAAACCGACCTCCCAGGACTTGATTAATTCCGAACGAACGGTCGTATCATATAATACTTTTTTCATTTCAGCAATCGGGTTTCCTAATGGGTCTGTATTAACCGTATAAGTATTCATAAGTTTATACGGATCCAGGTCGTTACCTACCTGTGCATAAGAAACTCTTACTTTAGCGAAGGTAAACCACTCTGGCATTCCATCTTTACTTGTCTTATTTATTAAGTCTGATAAAACCCCTGATAAACTAACAGAGGGATAGAAATAAGAACGGTTTGCTTTTTGCATAGTAGATGACCAGTCATTACGGCCTGTCACATCCAGATACATCCAGCCATCCCAGTTTAACTGGATAGAACCGTATAAAGAGTTCATTTTCCGGCGTATGTCTTCTGAGCTTGGACTTAGATTTTGTTTGTTAACAGCATTTCCTAATGAAAAGATATTTTCTACCATCAAGTCACCTGTACTTATTTTAAGTTTTTACGTTGTTGAGTCATTAAGTTTCCCCCCCCAAAAGTCAAAACTCCGCCAAGTTTACTTAACAGGTTATCTTTTTGTAAAGTAGTCAGAAAACTGTAGTTATTTTCATAAAAGCTTTCAGTACCCTGGCTATAATTACCTTTTGGACGAATATTTCCTCCGGCATATAATTTTTCTTCTGTAGAAGTAGAATAATAGCCAGTACCTCCTCTTAACTCAATACTCCACCAGTCTGTAATTCTATAAGAAAGAGCCATACTTCCGATAAAACGATTACGTGTATCTTCGTTGGTACGGTGATCCTGTATCCAGTATGGATTCTCCTGTGGTGTCTGTGCTGTATCCCACCATATCATTTGTCCGTATTTATCAACACTGTTGGCTAACTCTCTGATGTCAATAGAACGGGGAAGTTCATAAATAGTACGGAATGCATTGGATTGGTTGATACCCTGGATAGGCCGGTTTTTTACATAGTTATTTATATAATTGGCTTTAGCATCCAGTTTCCATCTTTTCTCAGGTCCAAACTCTGTTGTTCCACGTAAGGTGATAGATGTACGGTTTAGTTTGGCACTCGGAACAATGCCTTTGTCATCAGCGCGATTGATAGATGCATAGACAGAAGTTCCGTCATAACTTTGCTGGAAAGAGACGCTTTCATTAAAAGACACGCCGGTTTCGAAATAATTTCCTATATTATCATAAGTAGATAATGGAACCTGTTTCCCGTCCCAACGTTCTTCTGATCTGCCATCAGCAGCAGGTCCCCAGCTATATCTGGAAGTTTTATCGTATATACCATATTCACCCTGTCCGAAACTATCCTGAAGTTTTGGTTTCAGAAACATAGTTTCTGTAGTGATACCGGCATTAACAGTAATACCCAGCCCGGGTTGTTTTTTCCTGATTTGGTTGTAATAAGGATAACCCCATTTCCGGCGCGTGAGCCGTAGAGGGCGGCCGCTGAAGCACCTTTGAGCACACTCATTGACTCAATATCCTCCGGATTGATATCGGCTAAACCATTTCCCATGTCTGTACCGTTATTACCGTAAGGGTCATCCACACCACCGGTAAAGTTATCCATAGAAACACCATCAATAACAACTAAAGGTTGATTGCTACCTGTTAAAGAACTATTACCACGAAGTACAATTTTAGATGAACCTCCGGGATCACTACTGGAACGGATAACCTGTAATCCGGAGATTTTACCGGAAAGTGCATTCGTTATATTACTTTCACGTGAGTTTACTAAGGCATCCCCTTTTAATTCCTGAGTAGCACACCCTAATGCTTTTTTCTCGCGTTTAATGCCTAATGCTGTTACTACTACTTCGTCTAATAATTGAGTATCTTCTTTAAGATCAATGAGCAGGTTTGTTTGTCCATTATAGACAATTTCCTGGGTGACGTATCCGATAAAAGAAATCTGGATAGTGGCCCCATTCGGAACTCCTTCTAAGGTAAAATTACCATCAATGTCAGTTATAGTACCGTTGGTGGTTCCTTTCACAATTACGGATGCTCCGGTTACAGGTCCTAACACATCCTCTATAGTTCCGGTTACTTTCCCACTTTGTTGGGTTACATTTACATTGTGCTTAATTGGCGTCATTTCAGCATGTATACCTTGTGTAAAACATGCTGTACCGACTAGTAGAACTAAGCCGACTGATTTAACTTTTTTCAGCATAATAATTGATTTAAGTTGTAATACTAAAAATTTAGGGTTATCACTGTTTTAGGATAATTAAATCATGGGTCAAGTTTCAGCTTAAATAGTATGATTTAATTCTTTCTCTCTCATTCATTAAATTTTAGTTTGCGTTTGGCCTTAGTTCTTGAAGAACTTCACATATTTATAAAAAAGACAAAGACACGATACTACCGTACCGTGCCTTTACGCTTTAAACATGAAAAACAGTAAGACTAAACTG
>JAJBTP010000190.1 GCA_020860805.1 Tannerellaceae bacterium
CAGCTTGTCTGAGCCAAAATCTACACGCTGAATCTGCCCCAATTAAGCAAAACGCACACATTTCCCAACAAAACGGGAAAGTGACCGGTACAGTAGAAGATGTATTAGGACCTGTGACCGGAGCTTCTGTAATTGTGAAAGGAACCACCAATGGAACAATTACTGATATTGATGGTAATTTCTCTCTGGAAGGTATTCCAAACGGTGCTACAATTCAGATTTCTTTTATCGGATATGTATCACAGGAAATTGTCTACAACGGACAAACAAACTTATCCATTCATCTACAGGAAGACACTCAGCTACTCGGTGAAGTTGTCGTTACTGCATTAGGTATCAAACGGGAAAAAAGCATTAGGATATGCTACCCAGGAATTAAAAGGAGATGATTTGGTCAATGCACGCGAAAGCAATATTGCTAATGCACTTTCCGGTAAAATCTCCGGATTACAGGTTATCCGTTCCAGTAGTGGTCCCGGAGGTTCATCTAAAATTGTACTTCGTGGTAATAACTCTTTAACCGGAAGCAATCAACCCTTGATTGTTATCGACGGAGTTCCTATGGATAACTTTACCGGTGGTGTGGATGACCCTTATGGAAACACTGGTATGGATATGGGAAATGGTTTAGCTGATATCAATCCGGAAGATATTGAATCAATGAGTGTGCTTAAAGGTGCTTCAGCGGCCGCCCTCTACGGTTCACGCGCCGGAAATGGGGTTATCCTTATTACTACCAAATCCGGAAAAAAACAACCGGGTCTGGGTATTACTATCAATGCTGGTATTACTACGGAAACTATGTTTTTAAAACCCAAACTTCAGAATACTTTCGGACAGGGTAACTATGGCATTTATGACAAAGAATCCAGAAAAAGCTGGGGTCCTGTAACGGATGGTTCACGAACTGTTGACAACTGGAACGGAGACCGGGTACAATTAAATACGTATGATAACATCGGAAACTATTTTCAGACCGGAACTTCTTTTAACGAAGGCATTTCTTTCCAGCAAAGTTATGATGGGACTTCTGTATATGCATCTATTAACCGTGCAGATGATAAAGGCATTGTACCCAGTGCCAAACTAAACCGTACCTCTGTCACTTTACGTGGAAGCAGTGAATTTGGACCTGAGAAAAGATGAAAACTGGATGCTAAAGCCAACTACATTAATAACTGTGTACAAAATCGTCCGATTCAGGGGATTAACCAGTCGAATGCATTCCGTACAGTTTACCAGTTACCTCGTTCGATTGATATAACTCAACTGAAAAATAGTGTAGACGAAAAGGGACAAATGATTTGGTGGGATTCCAGCCGTACGCAACAGTAAAATCCATACTGGCTACAAACTCATCATACCCACGAAGATACGCTTAGTCGCTTTATATGTAGCATGTCATTATCTTACAAAATTACAGATTGGTGGAGTGTAGAATTAAGAGGAGGTACAGATACGTATACAACCAATACGGTAGAAAAATTATATGCCAGAGGAAATGTTCGTCCTAAAGGAAACTATTCGGAAGGGATTGAATCGTTTTATGAAAACAACTATAGTTTTCTTACAACTCTTCAGAAAGACAACCTGATAAGCAAATTAGGAGGAGTCATAACGTTTGGTGGTAATATGATGTTACAGCAACGTAAAAAAAATGAAAATAAGTACAGGTGATTTACTAATCCCCGACTTATTTACGATGGAAAATGCTGTAAATAAACAAAACTTAAGTCCATCTTCGGAAAATGTACGCCGTAAAATGAACTCTTTATATGGTTCTGTTCAATTCAACTGGGATGGATGGTTATATATGGATATTACAGGACGTAACGACTGGTCGTCAACCATGAGCAAAGCCAATCGCTCTTACTTTTATCCGTCTGTGAGTCTTTCAGGAGTTATTTCGGACTTAATCAATAAAACAACCCGTGACGGAATGCCGGCCTGGTTTACTTTTGCCAAAACCAGAGTATCCTATGCACAGGTAGGGAATGACCTGGATCCATATAAATTGATTACTTCTTATTCTATCAATACAGACCCGCTGGGTAATCCGATAGCTGAAATGAGTAAAGTATTGTATGATCCTTCTGTCCGTTCCGAATTGGTAAAATCATGGGAAGCCGGTATTGAATTAAAGTTTTTTGATAACCGTCTGGGTATTGATGCTGCCTGGTATAAATCCAACTCAACGCGTCAGTTACTGGAAATTCCTATTGATCCATTCTCCGGATATGCTTTTAAACAAATCAATGCCGGAAATATTCAGAATACAGGTCTGGAATTCATGATTTATGCCAGCCCTATTGTTAATCCAAAAGGATTCAGTTGGGAAACCACATTAAATGCTTCTACCAATAAAAATAAAATTCTGGAATTAGCTGATGGGGTAAATGAGTTTGGCCTACGTTCATTTACAGAAATGAATATTGTTGCACGTACAGGAAGTTACTATGGTGACATTTATGGAGTCACATATGCAAGAGTTCAGGAGGGAGAACATGCAGGTAAAATCATTGTCGATACAAATGGCCTGCCTATTATTAACGAAGAAAAAAGTTACCTGGGAAATCAGCAGGCAGACTGGTTATTTGGCTGGACTAACAGTTTTAGCTACAAAAATCTCTCTTTAAGCTTCCTTATAGATGCCAGACTGGGTGGTAAAATATACTCTGCCACTACGGCAAACTTATATGCTCTGGGAAATGCCGAAGGTACTGTTGTAAACGGAGCACGTGATAAATTCGTCGTAGGAAATGCTGTCATTGAGGGAAGTAATGGATATGAAATAAATACAATCGAAGTTTTACCTCAGGATTATTGGGAACGTGTAGCCGGATACAGCAATACCGGATTAACCGAAGAATTTCTTAAGAGTGCGACAAATGTTCGTTTACGTAATATTACTTTAGGATATGATTTGGACAAAAATGGTTAGCTAAAACTCCTTTCGAACGAGTTCGTCTCTCTATGGTTGTAAACAATGTATGGATGATTAAATCCCATCTGGAAGGTATTGATCCGGAATCTGTATCAGCAACTAACACAAATGCTGTAGGATTTGAAGATCAATCTGCCCCGACAACCCGTTCCTATGTATTCAATGTAGCAGTAAGTTTCTAAAAAAAGATAATTATAAAATAATGAAAACATTCCATAAAATTCTCACATGCCTGGCTATTGGAATTTTAGCCTTTACTGCATGTAATGATTTCGAAGATATAAATAAAGATCCGGGTGGCGTAGACGAAGGTAATGTAAAAGTATCTTTCCTGTTAAACAAGTCTATTATCGGAGCTCAACAAAATCCGAACATTGCAGAACGGGTATTTGTGCGGCAGTGGAAAGATGTAGCTCGTTTTGATCGCGCCAGTTCTATGACAGTTGGTTTTAATGCTGACGAATGGAACAACGAATATCTGAGTGCTGATTATGGCGTAAAATGGTTGAATCATGTAAATATGGCTGTCAAATTAGGTTCTGAACGCGTTCAAGGTCCTGTTGTTGCCGTGTATGAAAACAATGTATTACAAATGTCGCGCATTTGGCGTGCCTATATAATATCTGAGTTGGCAGACTGTTTTGGTCCTATAGCACCTGTTAATAATTTTGATGGAGAAATTAACTATGAAAGTGTTGAAGATATCTATCATTTTATATTAGAAGAGCTTAATGATGCTGTATCCAAAATTGATACCTCAGCAGATATGAGTGATATCAAAGCTGAAGGTTCGGATACTTTCTATAAAGGGGATATCAATAAATGGATAAAATATGCCAATTCTTTAACCTTACGCTATGCTATGCGTTTATCCAAAGCGGATCCGGAAACGGCAAAGAAATACTTTGAAGTAGCAGCAAAAGGTCCGTTAATTACCAGCTTAAGTGATATGGCAGAAGTTCAGGAAGTAGATGGCTGGGATGATTTAGCAGGTGTGATGTCGCGTTCATGGAATACACAGGCCCTATCTGCCACCTTTAATAATTTAATCATAGGCTTAGGAGGTATTGATTTTCAGGTACCGGAAGAAATCCAAAACAAAGTCATCTTAAAAGATGCGAGAAAAGATTTCGGTATAAAATTGGATCAACATTTGACTGTAAAAACCAACGCTCCGGGTGCAGGCTTCTTCTTTAATGCCCTTCCCTCCAAAATAGATCCACGGGCTACTGTATTATATAGTATTCCAGGGTATGATGATGGAGTTATTTTATCTCCTTACATTGGAGTGCCTGCCCAAAATCCAAAACTGGTGAATCTGAAAACCAATAAAGTGGATGATAATAGTATCGAACTGGATGTAAATTATACCTGGAATACATGGGTAGCCGGTAAATGGGGAGATTTATCAGCCTATTCAAGTCAATTATTGCATCGTTCCACTTTTCCTTCTCTTTCACATGTTTACCGTACCAGTACCAACAAAAGAGTATGGTTCGGTCCGTGGGAAACCTACTTTTTACTGGCAGAAGCAAAAGTTTACAAATGGAATATACCGGGAACTGCCAAAGAACACTACGAAGCCGGTATACGTGCAAGCTTTGAATATCATGGTTTACTAAACCTGGTAGATGAATACCTCATTTCTACCGAATATAACCGGATTGGTACTTCTGTTGCTTTTGATCATATCGAGGAAGCTGTATCTTATACTGCCAGCTATATCGATGGCTATACAAAGGAAACCAAAACATTTACATACCATTACCCTAAAAACTCTATTTATAATAATGGAGAAACAAACCATGACCTACTGACCAAAATTATTACTCAAAAATACATTTCGCAGGTGCCCTGGTTACCATTGGAAGCATGGTCAGATCATCGTCGCTTAGGATTACCTTTCTTTGGGAATCAGGCCGTAGAAATTGTTTATTCTCCGGAAAATCAGGAAGTTCCATTAAACTTTAGTAATTACATGGAATGTCGTTGGGAATTCTACCAGCAACGGTTACCTTACCCTGCAAGTATGGAAGTTAACAGCAAAGCAAGCTTTGACGAGGCAGTACGTCTGTTGGGTGGAAAAAACATTATTTCTGTTCCATTATGGTGGACAGGTAGAAATAATTAACTGGTTTTAGTAAGCAGGCGCTTTAAAGCGCCTGCCTTTTTTATCTGGCTGTTTTTATTTACTTTGTATATGAAAAAACAAATCAGATATAGAGATGGAAGCAACCTTCACTCAAAAAAAACTAACCGTATTGATGTTGTAGATGCCCTGCGTGGTTTCGCTGTTATGGCTATTTTAATTGTTCACAGTGTAGAACATTTCATTTTCCCTGTTTATCCGGATCCGGCAGATTATCCGGGATGGCTCAACACCCTGGATCAGGGAACACTGGATGTTATCTTTGCTTTGTTTGCAGGTAAATCCTACGCTATCTTTTCTCTGCTATTTGGTTTTACTTTCTACATTCAATACACAAGTCAAGATAAAAAGGTACAGATTTTGGT
>JAJBTP010000012.1 GCA_020860805.1 Tannerellaceae bacterium
TAACTTTGTAGCATATTCTGCAATTGACTGTCTTTCTTCGGCCTCTAACAAACTATTCTGTGCCTCACGAAGTTCAATACCGGAAAGGTCTCCTAATTTATACCGGTCAATAGCGATATTATAATTTTCCTGTGCTGCAATCAGATTTTCCTTTTCCAATCCCCAAAGGTCCAGATTATTTTGATAAGCCATCCAGAGATTACTCATATCAGCTCGTAAAGCAAGTTCAAGTTCCTGAATCCGTAATCCCTTATTTTCAATTTCTATACGTGCGTTCCGCTGTTCCCGTTGTTTGTTAAATCCATCAAATAAATTGATGCCTATAGTTACACCATAACTTAATCCCAACCTTCTCTGTAGTTCATAGGTCCCGGTTTCATACCAGTTAGTAGTGTACCCATAGCCTGCATTCAAACGAACATAAGGATAATTCCGGCTTCTCACTTTTCTATAATCCAATTCAGACAGCATCTTGTTCTTCTGTGCTATTAGTAAACTTGAATTAGTGGCCAGTGTACTTTTCCAGATATCTACCTCATCCAAAAAAACATTTGGTTGAATAACTGTATCCTTTAAAATAATGGATTGTTCTACATTATCCAGTGCCATTAGTTCATTTAAACGGATACGGGAGGTATGGACAACCTCCAGTTGATTTAATACTGCAGAACTATCCGAATTAAAATCGACCTTAGCCTGTTGAAAGTCCAGGCGTGACATAGAACCAATATAATACCTCTCCTCAACAATACGAAGACGTTCCTTTGAAAGTACTAATGTAGAACGAAGATTCCGAAGCCGTGTGGTCTGGCGAATCAGATTATAATATTCACCTGCCAGATTGGCTACAAAATCTTCAATTGTCATACGGGTATTTAATTCACCCATACGTTGTAATTCTTTCAAACGTTCATATTCAGCCTGAATATTAAATCCATCAAATACGGTCCAGGAAAGATTCAGACCTATATCTGTACTCTCATTCGTAATTCCTTTGGCGGTGGCCTTTTCACCGTTTTGCAACCGGTCGTAATTATTATTCACATTTCCACTAAATCCACCTGAAGCATCCAAAGAAGGAAAATAACCAGCGTTTCCCAGTGTAGCATTATTATCAGAAATAATCTGTTCATTGCGTACAATACGAATTGAATAGTTTCTTTCCAGTCCAATTGCTATACATTGTTGCAAATTCAGAACTTCCTGTGCCTGAGCACCAACAACTATTCCAACAATAAAAATAAGGATTATTATTCTCTTCATATTTCTTCTTCCTTAATATTCCTGTTTGTAGAAATATAGCTATAAACCGCAGGTACAATAAACAAAGTCAGAAAGGTAGAAATCAACATACCCCCTACTACTGCAACCCCCATAGCAATACGTCCCTGAGCTCCTTCACCTGTTGCATATACCAAAGGTAATAACCCTAAAATAGTTGAGACACTGGTCATCAAAATAGGACGAAAACGTTGAGTAGCCGCATTTCGTATAGCTTCCGGCAAGGATAATCCTGCATCCTGACGTTGATTAGCAAATTCTACAATCAATATACCATTCTTAGTTACCAACCCTATCAGCATAATAATACCAATCTGGCTAAAGATATTCATGGTTACACCCGAATAAGACATAAACATCAATGCTCCTGCAATAGCTAAAGGAACTGTAAACATCACAACCAATGGATCTTTAAAACTTTCAAACTGGGCGGCTAATACCAGACAAATCATTAAAAGGGCCAGAATCATGGCAAACATCAAACTGGATGAACTTTCCCGAAATTCTTTTGACTCACCGACCAAAGCTGTCCTGAAACTTTCATCCAGAACTTCTTTTGCAATCCGGCCCATTTCGTCCAATCCATCTCCAATAGTATACCCCTTATTCAACCCACTGGTAACGGTTGCTGAAACAAACCGGTTATACCGATATAATTGAGGTGGGGCCACATTCTCTTCTAAAGAGACCAGATTATCTAACTGAATCATGGCACCATTATCACTACGTACATAAATAGATTTCAAATCCATTGGGGTATTCCGTTGCTGACGGTTAATCTCCCCCAATATTTGATATTGTTTTCCATTCATATAGAAATATCCCATACGCTGTCCACTCAAAGCATATTGTAGAGTTTGAGCTATATTTAATGTACTTACTCCTAATAAAGATGCCTTATCACGGTTAATTTCAATACGTGTTTCAGGTTTGGTAAATTTCAGGTTTACATCTGCCATCTGAAAAACCGGACTTTCGTTTACCTGTTCCATAAACTGAGGCAAATATTCTTCCAATTTCTCCAAATCAGGAGCCTGTAATACATATTGAACTGGCATTCCACCACGACTTCCTCCAAAAGTAGACTGTTGTTGTACAAAAGCACGAGCTGTAGTTTCTTTTCGCACAGCACCTGATAATTCTTCTGCAATTTCCATCTGAGAACGCTCTCTATCACTAATGTCCGGAAGGAATACATTCATAAAACCTCCACCATTCCAGGAACGGGATAAAAGGGATTCTTTTTCCCAAACCAAAGAATCGGCCGCATATTCTATCCGATCAGCATAATCCCTGATAAATTCAAACGTAGTTCCTTCAGGTCCACGCAAATTTATCCTGATATAGGATCTATCTTCTAATGGAGACAGTTCTGAACGAATATTATTCCATAGATAAAAAATAGAACTGAATAAAATAGCTACAACAGGAAATGCAATCCACTTATGTTTTAAAAATGCATTCAATGATTTACTATAGATCCGACTTAAAGCATCAAAAAATGGTTCAGTTTTTTCATAGAGCCAGTTCTTTTTTCTCTTCTTTTCAATATTTTAGTAGCTAACATAGGTGTAAATGTCAAAGCTACAAAAGAAGAGATAGTTACAGAGCCAGCAATAACAATACTAAATTCTTTAAAAAGCCGTCCAGTCATTCCATCCATAAATACGATGGGAAGAAACACTGCAACTAATGTAACTGTTGTGGAAATTACCGCAAAAAAGATTTCATTGGACCCTTCAATCCTCGCTTCTTTAGGAGACATTCCCTGTTCTATCTTAACATATATATTCTCCGCAACTACAATCGCATCATCTACTACAAGACCAACCGAAAGCACAACAGCCAACATGGTTAACACATTAATAGAAAATCCGGAAATATACATGATAAAAAATGCACCAACCAAAGAAACCGGAATCACTGTTACTGGAACCAAAGTTACACGCCAGTCACGAAGAAACAGGAAAATTACGATTACAACCAAGATAAAGGCAACATAAATGGTGCCTTCTACCTCATTTATAGAAGCACGTATAAATTTAGTATTATCGTATACCATTTCTATACTTACATCTTCCGGTAAATCCTTTTTTAATTGTTCTATACGATTATAAGCTTCATCTGCAATTTCTATATGGTTAGAGCCTGGTTGTGGAATAATAACCGTCATAACAATAGGCTCTCCGTCCTTCTTTAATAAACTACGAATATCTTCCGGGGAAATTTCAGCAAAACCAATATCCCGGAATCGAATAATACTGCCCTGGGATTCTCTGATAACAAGATCATTAAATTCCTGGGCGGTAGACATTAATCCCATAGTACGAATAGATAGTTCAACCATATTTCCTTCAATACTTCCGGAAGGTAATTCTACGTTCTCACGATCTACTGCATTTTTAACATCCATTGTGGTCACTCCATAGGCTGCCATTTTAGTAGGATCAAGCCATAAACGCATTGAATAACGTTTTTGTCCCCAAATTTCAACCGCACTTACATCCGGAATAGTTTGCAATCGTTCTTTCACTGTTAACTCCGCAATTTCACTTAAATCCATTAAAGAGCGTTGATTACTCTGGATACCGATCTGTATAATTGGGTTAGCATCCGCATCTGCTTTCGAAACCGTAGGTGGGTCACAGTCACGTGGAAGATAACGCTGTGCACGTGATACTTTATCACGTACATCATTTGCTGCTGTTTCCATGTCTACTGAAAGTTCAAACTCAATAGTTATACGGCTACTTCCCTGGCTACTTACACTACTTAATGAACGAATACCTGGAATACCATTAATATTTTGTTCCAATGGTTCAGTTATCTGGTTCATTATTACTTCGGCATTTGCACCAGGATAGGATACATTTACAGAGATAATAGGCTGGTCAACACTGGGGAATTCCCGTACTCCCAGGAACCGGTATCCAATCATCCCAAAAAGGACAATGACAAGCATCATCACTGTTGAGAGAACAGGACGCTTAATACTAATTTCTGAAATATTAGCCATACCGGTAATTAATAGAGGTTATCAATGGTTACTTTCATTCCTTTTCTTAACTGCATCACACCGGATGTTATCAAGGTATCACCCAGATTAATACCATCCAGCACCTGTACCCGACTCTCTGTTCTCAATCCTAATATAACCTCAGCCGGTTCTGCCACACCATTTCGATAAAGATACACCATATTCTTACCCATTTCCGGAATAACAGCTTCACTGGGAATGGCTAAAGCGTTTACAATCTCTTGCTTAGTTATTTCAACAGAAGTAGAACGCCCCGGTAAAATAATACCCCTGGTGTTGGGGAATAAAGCACGCACCCTAAGTGAGCGTGTTTCCATATCAATTTTACTTTCTACCGCATAGACATTTGCCTGAAATTCTCTCAGCATACCATCAGAACCTTCTACTTTAAAAATAATAGGTGTTCCTTCTCTTACATCCCGTGAATGTCTCTCATTAATAGGAAACCCTATTTTTATCGGAGAAATTTTAGTGAGGTTAGCAATTTGTGTGGATTGAGTAACATATGCTCCTTCACTGACAGATCGCAGCCCAATAATGCCATCAAAAGGTGCCCGTAATTCAGTCTGGGCAATATTAGCTTTCACTAATTCTATATCAGCCATCAATGTTTCGTACTCGGTGGCAACCTGCTCAAAAGCTTCCTGACTTACTGTATCTTTTTCCAAAAGAGTTCGCTGCCGGTATACACGGTCTTTAGCTAAAGGAATCTGAGCTTCTAATTTTTTAACTGAGCCTGTAAAGGTTTATCATTTATTTTCGCTAATAAATCTCCTTCTTTTACAGAAGTACCTTCCTGAAAATAAATAGCAACAATTTTACCGGAAGATTCAAAAGTTAAATCCACCTCTTCATCTGGAATTAAACTACCAATACTTATAATATTATCACTTAAAGACTGAAACTTAAGAACCTCAGCGTTGATATTTAATATTTGCCTGCTCTGTTTAGGAGCCGGTGGAAGTGTTGTGGTACTTTTTTGCATCTTCAGTAGCAGTCAGATAATTTTTTACACGGGGATAAAGAACCATACCAAGAATTAGTAACAAAATCAATATAGTCACTCCCCATTTGGTCTTTTTATTCATGTTTGCCATT
>JAJBTP010000320.1 GCA_020860805.1 Tannerellaceae bacterium
GATAGGAAGCGGATACCATTTGGATACTCTCTGCATAAAAAGTTAGTTTCACAGGAGTGAAGCAGTTGCTTTACATTAATGAGTGAATTGCTTCATACGTGTAAAGCAACTGCTTCATTCAGGTGAAAAGCAAATGGGATAGTAAGGAAAGATACTTTTTCTACCGGGAAAAGATAAATGATATATAGGAAGGAGAAACTTTTTAACAGGAGAAGGAAATTCTTGTCTACCGGAATAAAAGGGGGGAGAATAGAAAAGGGATGTTATTTATAACATCCCTTTGGTACTGGGTAGCTTATATTTATAAATATCCCGTTTGATAGCCATTTTGATGGCCCGGGCAAGTGCTTTGAATATGCCTTCTATCTTGTGATGCTCATTGGCTCCTTCTGCCTGAATGTTTAGATTCATTTTGGAAGCATCACTTAAACTTTTAAAGAAGTGGAGGAACATCTCAGTAGGCATATCACCTACTTTCTCTCGTTTGAATTCTGCATTCCAAACCAACCAGGGCCGGCCACCGAAATCCAGTGCTACACTACACAGGCAATCATCCATAGGCAGACAGTAACCATACCGTTCAATACCCCGTTTATTTCCCAAAGATTCCAGCAGGGCTTCCCCTAAAGCAATCGCAGTATCTTCAATCGTATGATGCTCATCGACTTCCAAATCTCCTTTTACCTGTATTTTTAAATCTATTCCGGAATGTTTGCCTATCTGGTCAAGCATATGGTCAAAGAAGCCTAATCCGGTAGAGATATTTGTTTTTCCTGTTCCATCCAGGTTAACCTCCACATAGATATCCGTCTCTTTTGTGGTACGTTGAACGACGGCAGTGCGTTCTCCGGCAAATAAATATTCGGTGATTTTATCCCAATCATCGGTAATAAGAACAGGTTGTAATTCTATGCCGTATTCTTTTAACAGGTTTTCCGAACCTTCCGGGTTTTGTAACCAGATAGCTTTTGCCCCCAGGTTTTTAGCCAGTTCCACATCTGTCAGCCGGTCGCCGATAACATAGCTGTTGGCTAAATCATATTCCCCGGAAAGGTATTTTCCTAACATGCCTGTACGAGGCTTGCGGTTGGGTGAATTATCTTCCGGGAAAGAACGGTCTATCAGGATATCATCAAAGCAAATGCCTTCTCCTTCAAATGCTTTCAACATTTTGGTATGGGCAGGCCAGAAGGTGTCTTCCGGAAAGGAGTCTGTACCGAGTCCGTCCTGATTGGTAACCATAACCAATTCAAAATCGAGTTGTTTGGCTATGAAATAAAGATTACGGAATACTTTGGGATAAAATTCCAGTTTTTCCAGACTGTCTAACTGATAGTCAACTGGTGGTTCGATTACCAGCGTCCCATCGCGGTCTATAAATAGAGCACGTTTCATACAGGCATTTTGTTAAGTGCTTCAATCAGTTTATTATTCTCTTTCGGAGTACCTATCGTAATGCGCAGGCAATCTTCACACAGCGTTACGTTTGTACGGTTCCGTACAATGATACCTTCTTTAACCAGAAAATCGTACGTGGCATTTGCATCCGCTACTTTAATCAGTATGAAGTTTGCATCCGAAGGATAAATATCTTCTACACAGGGTATCTGATGCATAGTAGATTCTAATGTATTTCTTTCTGATAGGATACGGGCTACCTGCTTTTTGAAAGGGGCTGTATCGGATAGTATTTCCAATGCTTTTTCCTGTGAAGGCTGGCTTACATTGTAAGGATATTTGATTTTATTGAGTATCCCGATAATTTCCGGTGAGGCAAAAGCCATCCCTAAACGAATGGCGGCAGCTCCCCAGGCTTTGGAAAGGGTTTGCAGAATCACCAAATGCGGATATCTGCGTAATTCTGTTGTAAAAGAAGGTAAGGATGAAAAGTCAATGTATGCTTCATCAATGACTACAATTCCCTGGAACTGATCCAACACTTTATGTATTTGTTGACGGTTCAGATTATTGCCGGATGGATTATTCGGTGAACATAGAGAAATTACTTTTGTATTTTCATCTACTTCCTGTAATAACTTGCCGGCATCCAGGTCGAAATTTTTATCCAGTTTTACTTTCCGGAAAGGAACATTATTCACATTCGCTGCCACTTCGTACATACCGTATGAAGGGTCGATGGAGAGTATGTTGTCAGTGGCAGGTTCGCAAAATGCCCGGATGATAAGGTCTATGGCTTCATCACTACCATTACCCAGGAAGATAGATGCCGGATCAACTCCTTTGATTTCGGAAATCCTTTTTTTTAGTTGTCTTTGTAGGGGGTCAGGATACCGGTTATAGGGTTTATTATAGGGGTTTTCATTGGCATCCAGAAAGACGGATGCTTCTCCCTGAAACTCATCTCTTGCAGAGGAGTAGGGTTTCATGTTCCGGATACAAGGTCTAACCAAATCTTTTACTTCTTTCATAATGTGTTTAATCTGACTGTTACTGCATTTTTGTGTGCATCCAACAATTCATTGGCTGCCATAACTTCGATTGTTTTACCTAATTCACGGATTCCATCCGGTGTAATTTCCTGGAAGGTAATCTTTTTGATAAAACTATCCAGATTGACTCCACTATACGCACGGGCATATCCGTTGGTAGGGAGTGTGTGATTGGTTCCCGATGCATAATCTCCCGCACTCTCGGGTGTATAGGCTCCCATGAAAACACTGCCGGCATTTTCAATAGCCTCTGCTATTTCCTGGTAATTTTCCGTCTGGATAATCAGGTGTTCAGGTGCATACAGGTTGGTGAAATCAATTATTTCCTGTTCATCTTTTAGAACGATAATCCGGCTATTGTTCAGGGACTTGGCTGTAATTTCCTGACGGGGTAATTCGGCTAACTGTTCATCAATAGCCTCCATTACATCCATACTTAATCCTTCGTCTGTCGTAACCAGGATAGACTGGCTGTCGGCACCGTGTTCTGCCTGTGAAAGAAAATCGGCGGCGATAAAAGCCGGGTTGGCTTTTGCATCTGCTATAATCTGTACTTCAGAAGGGCCTGCCGGCATATCAATGGCTACATCCCGCAGGCTAACCAATTGTTTAGCTGCTGTTACATATTGATTGCCCGGCCCGAAAATTTTGTATACTTTCGGGATTGATTCCGTTCCGTAGGTTAATCCGGCAATAGCCTGTATTCCCCCGGCTTTACAAATGGTACTGACACCTGCCGTTTTGGCTGCAAACAGGATAGCCGGATGTACTTTACCTTCCCGGTTGGGAGGAGTACATAAAACAATCTCTTTGCATCCGGCAATACGGGCCGGTACGGCCAACATCAATACCGTTGAAAAAAGAGGGGCTGTTCCTCCCGGAATGTATAAACCTACTTTATCTATGGCTACTGCTTTTTGCCAACAGGTTACGCCCGGACTGGTTTCAATCCTGTTTCCGTGAAATGCCTGTGCAGCATGGAATTTTTCTATGTTGTCTTTGGCTTTCCGGATGACATCTTTTAACTCTCCGGAAATTAGTTCATCTGCTTCCCGGAACTCTGCTTCCGTGACTGTTAATCCGTCCAGATACACTTTGTCAAATTTCTCACCGTATTTGCGGATGGCTGTATCACCATGCAGGCGTACATCTTCCAATACCTCTTTTACAGTATCAAACAGATTGGTTACATCCAGTGCCGGACGTGTAATCAGTTCATTCCATGCTGAGCGAGCCGGATATTTAATTATTTGCATTGTATTCTCTTTTAAGAAGTCCGTATCTTACTATATCTGTAAACCCTGATACCAGCAGTTCGCCATCCCGTTCTATTCCTTCCTGGGTGAATCCTAACCGTTCCGGGATATTTCTGCTTTTTCTGTTCCCGGCAGCGACCTGTATTAATGCACGGTTCATGTCCAGGACTTCAAAAGCATACGTAATCAGTGCCCGGCAGGATTGAGTGACTATTCCTTTTCCTTCCATTTCCGCCGTAATCCAGTACCCTATTTCTACTTTATGATTAGCCGTATCCGGTGCTTTCAATCCGATTAATCCGGCAAAGTGGTTCCGGTAGTTTATTTTAAACAGGATTTCTCCACTATCCGGTACATTTTCAAGAAAAGCTTTACTATCCTCCACAGTCTTTGTATAGTCCACAAAGGGTAACCAGGCCCTTAAAGACTCTCTGTTGGTATGCAATGCATGAAAGATAGCCTCCGCATCTGCCAGGGTAGGGGGAGTCAGTTGAATATCATCGTTAACCTGTATAGTAATGTCAGATGTCATAAAATCATTTTCTCGATGGGGATAATCAGGATACCTTCGGCTCCTAATGTTTTTAATTTACCAATAATATCCCAGAAATGTTTTTCTTCAATTACCGTCTGAACCGCAACCCATCCTTCTTCTGCCAGAGGAGTAACCGTAGGACTCTTCATACCCGGCAGCATGTTGACAATTTCATTCAGTTTTTCTTTCGGGGCATTTAATAATACATATTTTTTACCTTCAGCGGCCTGTATTGCAGCAAAACGGAATAGTAGTTCATCCAGAATCGCCTGTTTCTCTGCTGATAATTCGTTGTTGGCAATCAGTAAAGCTTCACTTTGCATCACCACTTCAACTTCTTTCAGCCGGTTACTAACCAGTGTACTGCCCGAACTTACAATATCAAAAATAGCATCTGCCAAACCAATACCCGGAGCAATTTCCACAGACCCTGTAATGACATGCATTTCTGCGTTTACGTTATTTTCTTTCAGGTATTTACGCAGGATTTCCGGATAGGAGGTTGCAATCGTTTTTCCTTCAAACCACTGTACACCCTGATACTCTTCATCTTTGGGTATCGCCAGGGATATACGGCATTTGCTAAACCCTAACCGTTTAACCAGTCTGGCTTCACCGCCTTTTTCAACATATTCATTTTCTCCAACAATCCCTACATCAGCCACTCCGTTGGCTACTGATTGAGGTATATCATCGTCGCGGAGGAAAAGAACTTCAACCGGAAATCCTTTAGCGGATAAAAGTAAAATCCGTTTGCCTCTGTTGAGTTTGATACCGGCTTCTTCAAGTAATAACATGGTTTCGTCGTATAGACGGCCTTTTGATTGTACTGCGATTCTTAACATTTCTATATTATCTTGTTGTTATTGTTATTCTGTCTGTCAAAAAAATAAGGCTCACCGGATCAACGGCAAGCCTTATATAATTATATTTTGAGTATCTACATACCACACAGCCCACCGAACTATTGTCCGTTGTAATGATGATGGTGATGATGCAGAGAACTTAAATTCATAGAATCAATATGTTTGTGTTGCAAAATTACAATAATTATTTAAATGACAAATATTTCTTACAAAAACCTTTTTATTCCTTACCTTTGCTTCCGCAAATAAGAGAAATTATGAAAAGAATAGGAAT
>JAJBTP010000608.1 GCA_020860805.1 Tannerellaceae bacterium
GAATATTAACATCCTGTCATAATCTTGACCCAAAGATATATGACAAAATCGGAGAAGGAAATTTTCCGCAAAATGAAGAAGATGTAACTTCACTTATTACAGGCATTTACGGCATCCTGAATAAAGGCCAATACTCCGGATTTGGTGATATTGCCCAACAATCCCGCTGGTGTCTGGGTACAGCAACAACAGATGAATTTATCTGTTATTGGGGAGGAAGCGTCTGGGATCGGTATCGGCATTTCCAATGGGGTTCTTCCGATGCTGAAGTCACTTCCGATAAGACATTCCTGATTCCGGTACAAACGATAACCAATTGTGTAAATATAGTCTATATGATCCGGGATATTGAAATGGATGAGACGCTAAAGAACAGATATATGGCAAAAATGAAATGTATCATTGCCCTCTTTTCATATTATCTTTACTCATTTTATGGGCCGGTACCTCTTGTCCTGGATACAGATATAACATTGGATCCCAATGCTGATTATATTGCAGAAAGATCCACCCAAGAATGGATGATACAACATATCCGGGAATATGCCCGTGAAGCAGCCGATGCCCTTCCGGTCACTTATGCAGCCAATGATTACGGACGTGTTACCAAAGGCGCAGCTTTAATGATACTCCTGAAGTTAGCCATGCATGAAAAAACTGGACAGATGCAGTTAGTATTTCAAAAGAGATCATGGACTTAAACTACTACAAATTGCAAAACAATTATTTATCCATCTTCTCAGTAGAAAATGAAATGAATGAAGAAATTATATGGGCTGTACCTAATATGGTTTCCGGTGGCAGAAATAATATCTGGTTAGCACATGTTTTACCTTCTGCCTATGTAGAACCCAACGGCATCCCTGTAGACCCATGGGGAGGATACAAAGTTCCGTGGGAAATGTATGATAAATACTGGAATCATGTCGGGCCTGTCGGTACTGATAATCCGGATGAGAGACTGGAAGCCATCTGGGGAAAATTACATGTGGGAAACGGCGAATATATAGATTTACGTACTTCGGAGGAAGAAGCATTGAATATGGGAGCAGTACCTTACAAATATCCGGCAGATCCGGATGGCGTAGGTGTTCCCCATGGATACGATTATGTGATTTACCGGTACGCAGATGTTCTCTTATTAAGAGCAGAAGCATTGAATGAACTTGAACCTCTGTCACAGGAAGCGATTGACTTAATCAACAAGATACGTGGCAGAGCCAATACGACTTTAATAAATGCTGCTGATTTCCAGAGTAAAGAGGAACTGAATGATTTTATTCTGGATGAACGTTTCCGTGAACTTTTTATGGAAGGCCACAGAAGAGAAGACCTAATCCGTCATGATAAATACCTGTCAAAAGCAAAGGAAAGAGGAGCCAGCTACTATGACGAAAATCGGTTATTATTTCCTCTGCCTCAGAAAATTATAGACCAGAGCAAAGGTTTGGTTAAACAAAATCCGGGATATTAACAACTTAAATGTCTATTACATATATTTCTTTCGGGAAAAGGATAGAAATCCTTTTCCCGGATTACTTTCAGTAACTAAATCTATAATCAAATGAAAAAGAAATTTTTATTAGCTACCTGCATCGTTTCTTCTTTTTTTCCTATGCCCAGCAGGAAAGCATTCCGAAAGGAATGAAATTAATCTGGCATGATGAATTTAACGGAAAAACATTAGACACAACCAAATGGTTTACACAATACTACTCAATATTTGATTTTGTAGCAAAAGCAAATTATGAAGATTTCCGGAAAAGTACACTTCCTGAACCTAATATGGAGTTTACCGGAAATTCACTGATTCTTAAAACAGACGACCAGTTACCGGACAGACCCTTTATGGCCAACGGCCGTAAAGTATCTTCTATACAAACGTATGACTGGAATACCAACACTTCAAAATTAGAAAACAAACGGGGCGGATACATTGAAGCACGCATCCGCAGAAATGCTACGCCAGACGCCACACAGGTAAACGGTGCTTTCTGGCTGGACTCTCCGGGACCGGATGCCCGTTACTTTGTGGAAAAAGGAAATCATGCACATGGAGTAGATGGAATCCGGCCCAGTGGCCAGGTTTTCGAAATTGACTTATGCGAATATATTACAACTGAAATTGTACTACATGGGAATGTTTCACCTGAAGGAAAATTTCTGCAAAATATAGGACATCATATTGTAGAAGGAGATTTTGTTAATAAATGGACCACTCACGGAATATTATGGAGCCCGGCAGGACTTAAATTTTATGTGGATGGCGAACTGGTCAGAGAATGGCGGGATCCCAATGATATCAAATCACCGAACCACACCATGAATATACTGCTTGGAGCGTATGGAAACGGAGGAACAGTAACAGTCGAAGCAGATTACATCCGTTATTATAACTGGGACCTCCAGGGAGATAATGAACTTCCAAATCCCGGATTTGAATATCATGACGAACTTTTTCCCTGGGAAGGTAAAGCAACAATCAGTTCTTCCGCTGCTCATACAGGAAAAAACGGAATTATTCTAAATCCCGGAGATTATATTCACCAGTATGTTTACCTCGATCATTCCCGGGAATATGAACTTACATGGTGGGGAAAAGGGGAAGGAAAAGTAACAACAGGTATTGAAAATATCAAAGCCGTAACCGGTGAGTCTGAGAAAACAGAAAAAGACATTTTCAACCATCCACCTCTATTCACTGAAAAGAGACTCACATTCAATACTCTCCCTGAATATGGTGATCATTGCAGAACAGTTAAAGTAACCTTTACCAATGAAGGTTCTACTCCTCTGTTTTTAGATGATATTGAAATCCGAATTATTTCGGAATAATTCAATCTACCTATCCCAGAGAAAGAATGGTTTTTATTCCTAATAAAATCTTTTCTATCTTTGGGATATCTTTTGTCCCTTTAACTCAAATATAACAAATGAAAAATTTCATTGCCGTACTTCTTCTCATCCATTTGAGTGCCTGTATAGGAGGACAACAGAATCGTTTACAATTCGCCCTGGAATTTGCAGGTGAGAACCGCTCCGAACTCGAGAAAGTTTTACAATATTATAAAGATGATGAGGAAAAATATAAAGCCGCCTGTTTTTTAATTGAAAATATGCCCCAATGGTATGGATATGAAGGCTGGGCACTGGATTCTTTACACACTATTATAGCTAAGGCTTATAAAGAAGACTATCTGCCTGCCAGTGTATACCGGGAATGGTCATCCTTTCCATTTTATAGCTTTCCCAAAGTATATGATTCTCATATTATTACGGCCGGTTATCTGATTAATAATATTGATCTGGCCTTCGAGGTATGGAAAAAATACCCCTGGAATCAATACCTTAATTTTGATGATTTTTGTGAATTAATTTTACCTTATCGATTAGGAGATGAACCGTTGTCTGACTGAAGGCCCCTCTATTACAATAAATATGTACCAAAGCTGGATTCTATGTACCGGGGGAGTGATGTAATGCAGGCAGCAAACATACTCGCTGAAATATTAAAATCAGAACGCTTCCGATGGACCAGTGGATTTAATATGCCACGTTCAAGCGGTGCTTTTCTGTTTGACAGCCGTTTGGGATATTGCCGGGAAGAATGTGATATAACTCTCTATACTATGCGCGCCTGTGGTATACCTACAGCTTTTGATTTTTTTATTTATTCACCAGAATACCAAAAAGGCCATACATGGAATGTAATACGGGATACAACAGGAGATTATTTACCACTCTACTTTACCAGTTTCTTTGCTTCGAGGGACGGGGGGATGATGGAAGAAAAAAAGGGAAAGTATACCGGGAACGTTTTGCCTTGCAACCGGAAAAAATCCAGGGGGATAAGTAATGAGAAGAAAACAGTCCCTTTTTTTAGAAACCGTCATATACAGGATGTTTCCGGATATTATTTCAAGAATGAAAATGTTACAATTTCACTACCAGGCTCAAAAGAAAAATACCTGTATCTGGGTGTATTCAGCCCACAGGGATGGGTGCCGGTGGAAATTGCAAAAATAGAAAAAGGAAAAGCTCTTTACCGGAATATAGAACCCGGCATAATCTACCAGCCATTATATTCGGATGGAATACACCACCGGCCGGCAACTTATCCATTTCTTTATATGGATAAAGAACTTCACTGGTTCAAGCCGGATGAAGAAAACCTGTCTTCTATACATATCACCCGTAAAAT
Source organism: Tannerellaceae bacterium (assembly GCA_020860805.1). GTDB lineage: Bacteria > Bacteroidota > Bacteroidia > Bacteroidales > Tannerellaceae > UBA4116. Next base: position 4,202 of record JAJBTP010000608.1, read on the forward strand.
GCCTTTTATGGAAAATTTCAGAAGATTTATGGAAGATGAGGTAAACGGCAGTAAATTTGAAGCCTCCAATGATCGTTCTTTCCGGAACGTTACTCTACTATATGCGATTGATACCCATCTTACACATCCTCATAACCTTTTCAGTACACTGACCGATCAACCTTTCCGGTATTTCCGATATACTGCTCCGCCTAACCAGATATTGCAGCTATCAAATGTTACGTTCTATACCGGTAAAGAACTGAAATTGCCTGTACCTATGGAAATAATCCAGGAAGATCCGATTGAAAAACTAAAACAAAGTATTTGCCTGGATGGCAATATATTAACATATTATTATTCCAAACATCACTCCCATTTGGTATTTGATGCCGGAGCACCGGTAAGTATTTCAACCCTATTATTTTATCCCCGTAATGATGATAACTTCATTGCTCCGGATGATATGTATGAATTATTTTATCAAAACGGAGAAAAAGGATGGATAAGCTTAGGTATACAAAAAAGCCACAGCTTACTTCCTGGAATGGGATATCCCTTCAAATACACTGTTATGGTTACGAAACCGTACCAAAGGAAAAGAAGAACAGGTATTTTTTGAAAAAGACGGGAAACAGGTTTTTGTATATGATTTAAGAGATTGGTCTTCTATAATAACTCCTAAGATACGGGCCAGATCGGCTGCTTGGAAAGAATTAACTATAGCGCCTTTTAATTCTGGCCCATTCAGCCGTATTCTATCAATAACCGAGGTACGAAAATCAACTCCTTTTAAAGGCGTATAATAAAATTCTGCTTCCGATAAATTACATGCATCAAAATAAATAGAATGTAGTTTACATTCATCCAGAACTACCCCCTGCAAATCACAGGAACTAAAAGAAGTTCCCGTAAATTTATCATTGTTGAAAAGCGAATATTTACCATGACAATTATTGAATAAAACCTGGTTAAACGTCCCTTCAGATAAATTGGTTCCGGACAATTTACAATCTGTAAATTCTACTCTTATAAAAGAAGACCCTCCCAAATCCGCCAGAGAGAAATCACAATTTTTAAAAATAATATCTATAAAACGGGCCATTCTACACGGCCTCGCCATAAAAGTCCACTTTTCAAATTTACAGGAACTAAAAGACAAACTATCTTTTTTATAACCGGAA
>JAJBTP010000584.1 GCA_020860805.1 Tannerellaceae bacterium
GGGGGATTAAAAATTAAGATTTACTCCGACAACAAATTGTCTGCTTTTAGGATACGCGGAATAATCTACTCCGGGAGTGAATGCTGTTTGACGCCGGGTAGAAACTTCCGGATCAAATCCGGTGTAACTAGTCCAACAGAACAAATTATATCCGGTCACGTAGAAACGTAAGTTCTGGATTTGTGCTTTTTGCAACAGACTTTTAGGTAGCGTATACCCCAGTGTTAATGTATTTAAGCGAAGGAAAAACCCATCTTCAACAGCCCAGTCTGTAAATACATAACTCTTTGTATAAGGTGACCACATGGTTGTATTAGCATTCATTGCTGCTAATTCTTCAGCATCGTTGGAGATTGTACCGTCCGGTCTTAAATTAGTCCAGCGATTACCTTCACCCATAATCGTTAGCATGTTATGCATGTTATATTTACTGGTAGTGGTATATTCAATTTTATTTGCATTGTAAATCTTGTTGCCATAACTCCAGTTGAAGTTAGAAGATAAATCGAAATTACAAATAAGTCCGTTAATTGAGAAACCTCCTGTTTTTAATGTGTTTTCATTTCCAATGATAGTTTTATCTTTTTCAGTTAATATATAATTATCATTTTCATCAACTTCTGCATCATCTCCGTAGTAGGTACGTTTTAGTTTCATGGAGCCGGGACGAAGGTCACCAATAAAACTACTGGCATCTACTACTCCTTCTTTAAGTATCCATTTGCTTCCATCATATCCTTCAAAATCACTAACTTCATATCTCCCGTCAGAAACAAATCCATACATTTCACCTACTGAACCTCCTACTGCTACCCAGTAATCGCTACCTACTTCATTATTCCAACCAGAGGAGCGGGAGAAGTCGTCCATGTTACCTAATGTTTTGATTCTATTTTTATTGATACCAATATTTGCACTAACACTTAGAGAGTAATTCTTTTTATTGATGATATCAACATTAACATTAGCCTCGAATCCTTTATTTTCGGTTTCACCCATGTTACGGTATTGATAATCATATCCCGAACCAGGTACCGGGAATTCAATTAACAGGTCTTTTGTATTATTTAAATAAAACTCAAAAGCACCGTTAATACGTCCATTTAATATAGTGTAATCTAATCCTAAGTTTCTTGTAACGGTTGTTTCCCATTTTAATTCAGGGTTGGGCATGTATTTGGATGTTGTCCAATAGCTGGTTTGCTCATTAACATAGGTAGAATTCTGAGATTCATAAATATATTTAGTTTGATTTGCCGGGATATTATTATTACCGGCTGTACCATAACTAAGACGTAGTTTTAAATCATCTAACCAGGTCTTTGTTTTTTTCATAAATGGTTCAGCAGAAATACGCCAGGCTACTGCTGCAGAAGGGAAATATCCCCATTGATTACCAGATTCGAATTTGCTGGAACCATCTGCACGGAATGTAGCGCTAAATAAATATTTACTTTGGTAGTCATAGTTTACACGACCAAAGAATGAAAATAAAACATCATCTGCTGCCATATAATTATTTACACTTATAGGAGTTGCCTGTGTAGTTAATTTAAATGCTTCTTTGGATGTAAAAGTAGAGTTAAACTCGTGCAGGGTAGTAGTTCTTGTCTCAGACTTTTGTTTGATATATTCCTGTCCCGCTAACAGGTTCAAATTATGATTCGTATTCTTTAATAGTTTTTTGAAATCATAGTTTACTGTATTAGTATTGCGGATTGTTTCTCTATAGGTGTCTGTGAATATAACAGCAGGCAGACTATTGCCTTTGTCTCGCGAATAGTAGGTTGATGTTCCGTAAAAGCGGCTGTCATCATTTTTATAGGTATCAAATCCTAATTCGCTTTTGAATTTTAAGTTTTTAATGATTTCCCAGGTAAAGCTTCCTCCTAAATTCAGGTTTTATCTTCTCTGTTCACGATCGTTATCAGAAACAGCAGTATAAGGGTGATATAAATTACCTAAATCACTGCTATCTTCAGACGATTCAATATCACTTAAGGGGATAGGAGCATAAATCATTGCATTTTTTAAACGTGAATCGGATGAAGATTTTTCATTAACTTCATTGGCTCCTCCACCAAAAATACTTGTTTTAGCATATCGTAGTGAGAAATCCAGTGTAACGGTTTTGGATGGTTTATTGTTTAATTTCAGACTGATATTATCACGTTTATAGTTTGACATTTGCATAATAGCTTTGTCATCTATATGGCTATAGTTAAATGCGTATTTGGTTTTGTCACTACCTCCATTAATACTTAAATTGTGGTTGAATGTAAATCCGGTACGTCCAAATATTTGATTCTGCCAGTCATTTGCTTCCAAATTATCATATAAATCTATATCCGCATAGCTTCCGAAATATTTTTCATAGTTTTCAACTTTATCTCTTAATAAGGCTAACTCATATTGCCAGCGTGTATAATCGCCTGAACCCAGTACATCTAATTTTTTTAGCCATTTTTTCCAGCTTACATACGCATTGTAGTTAATATTTACTTTTCCTTCTTTACCGGATTTAGTGGTAACGATGATTGCACCGTTTGCTCCGCGTGAACCGTAAATAGCTGTAGAGGATGCATCTTTAAGTACATCAATAGATTCGATATCACTGGGAGGAATGTCACTGATGGAAGACACCGGGAAACCATCTACAATGAATAGAGGAGTATTGTCGCCGGTGATAGAACCACCTCCGCGAACACGGATTTTCATTTCTGCATCCGGTGATCCTTCGGTGGTAGTAACCTGCACTCCTGCCAGTTTACCCGTGATAGCTTCTACAGCAGATGCTACTGGTACAGCAGCAATTGCATCTGCACTGACTGAGGCTACAGATCCGGTTACATCTTTTCTTTTAACTGTTCCGTAACCAATAACCACAACTTCTTCAAGGGCTTGTGTGTCGTCTTCCAGGACTACGGTGATGTGAGTTTTTCCTTTGACGTCGACTTCCATTGTCTTCATCCCTATGTAAGAGATAACAACCGGTACATTGCCGGAAATGCTTAGGGTGAAGTTCCCGTCAAAGTCTGTAATGGTTCCATTAGTAGTTCCTTTTTCCAGGACTGAGGCTCCGATGATGGACTCGCCTGTTACATCTGTGATGTTACCGGTCAGGGTAACATTTTGCGCGGACAATCCGAAGGAGATTGCCATAAATAGCATTAATAAGGTAACGCGCATGTTTTTCATTCCATTAGACATTCTTTGCATGTTTGTAGCAAGTATTTAATTAAAGTATAATTCAAGTGTTAACTTTGGAAACAAAAGTAACGGGTGAGACTGTGTGTAGTGTTTAATATTTGTTTTTCATATAGTATTTTTTGTTTGAATCGTTTTTTGTAAATTATTCGCTCTTTATCCACTCTCTGTAACGGGATGGCGAATACTATAAAGAATTGATTATTCTTGTGTAATAATCGGTTTTTTTAGAATTCAACCAAATTATTCGACAAGTGTGTACAATTCATAGTCTATTTTTGATGTATAACTTAAATTCAACCATGGCGCATATGCAAAACAAAGGTATAAGATTCTTTTTAATTTTTCTCTTTTTTTTCGATATCGATTAGTCTATATGCAGGAGAAAAACACCTGCTTTTCCCGGAGCCGAAGGGCACGGACGCTATACTACCGGAGGAAGAGGAGAAGATGTTTATTATGTTACCACACTCGAAGATACCGGAGAGAGAGGAAGTTTACGGTATGGAATCGAAAAGATAAAAGGTTGCCGCACTATTTTGTTTAAAGTTTCCGGAACGATTTTTTACAGAAAGAACTTCGGATTAATAACGGTGATCTTACGATTGCCGGACAGTCGGCACCGGGAGATGGGATTTGTATAGCCGGTTATCCGGTAAGTATACATGCTGATAATATTATTTTACGTTTTCTTCGTTTCCGGATGGGAGATAGAGAGTTTGTAGGAAATGATGGAGCAGATGCACTCGAAGTAAAGCGTTCTAAAAATATTATTATAGACCATTGTACGATGAGTTGGTGTACGGATGAATGTGGGTCTTTTTATTATAACGAGAATTTTACGTTGCAATGATGTATTTTGTCGGAAAGTCTTCGCCTATCCAATCATGCCAAGGGCCCTCATGGGTATGGTGGTATATGGGGGGGGGATAACTGCTTCTTTCCATCATAATTTGCTGGCACATCATGATAGCCGGAATCCCCGTTTCGGATTAGGGAATAAAGCGACCCCTTATCAGGAAATTGTTGATTTTAGGAATAATGTAATCTATAACTGGAGCACTAATAGTGCGTATGGAGGTGAAGGAATGCATATTAATCTGGTGAATAATTATTATAAACCAGGACCGGCTACTCCTACAGGTGTAAAACGCGGACGTATTTTTTCTGTCTGGAAAAATCCGGAAGCAAATGTGTGGGGGAAATATTATATTCATGGGAATGTAGTAGCGGATGCGTCTGAGAATGCTTTTCCCTGTATCCAGGCCACGGTGGATAATTGGTCTAATGGCGTTTACAACCAGTTTGAAACCAAATTCGGGACTATTTCGCAAGCAGCAAAGGATTCTATTCGTATGAACCATCCTTTTGAGACGGGCTTCATTACTACTCATTCTGCAGAAGATGCATACCATAACGTTTTATTGTATGCCGGTTGTTCTTTCTTCAGAGATCTGTTGGATTTGCGTATTGTGGAGGAAGTGGAAAGAGGAACAGCGACGTTTAAGGGTAAAAGTAAGAATAATGGCAAAGGAGGCGTTTATAAAAGTACGAATTTTCCTAAACCGGGTATTATTGATAGCCAGGAGGATTTAAGACCTAAAAAGGTAAAAGGAGAGTGGTCTGCCTGGCCGGAATTGAAACAGGGGATTATTCCGGTTGATAGTGATGGCGATGGGATTCCGGATGAATGGGAAATTAAATATGGATTGGATCCCTTAGATGCTACGGATGGTAATCTGAAAAGTATAGATTTACGGAGAGGATATACAAATCTGGAAGTATATCTGAATAGTCTGGTAAAGGAAATAGTGGGTTGTGAGTAAGGGTAAGGATGGGGTGTAAACGGTCACTTTTTCTATAGAAAGGATGGGCATATTGAAAAGTTTATGTAAGTTTGTAGCCTCAAATCAGAGAGCGCATTATGTTTAAAGATAAAACAATAGTTTACACTTCCGGTACGTTTGATATGTTTCATTATAATCATCTGAGGATGATTAATTATTCCCGTAGTCTGGCAGATATTTTGATTGTCGGTGTCAGTACGGATGAATTAGTATCTTCTTATAAGTCAAAACCCATTATTCCTTTTAATGAACGTTTACAGATTATTGAAGCATTAAAAACCCCGGATATTGTAATTCCTCAACATACCCT
>JAJBTP010000127.1 GCA_020860805.1 Tannerellaceae bacterium
CGCATTGGCACTCCTATGCCATGCTTATGGCACAGGAGGCAATATTATTATGCTTATGATACTAAATACTATTACAAAAAAGCTGCCTCTTTGTAGAAACAGCTCTTTCCTCCATAAAATATCTTTCAAAATAAAATCGCAGCTGTAATAGCCCAGTTACGTCTTTTTCCACTAAAATCGATCAGGTCCACATCATCGGAAGACAGGTCATCTGTCAATCCAAAGTTATAATTAAAACCTATTTGCAGATGTTTCAAAACTTCTACACCAGCACCAATATTCAAACCTACCCCAAATCCTTTTGTATCAAACTCTTCTTTTAATTCTTTCGGCTTTCCTACACGGAAAGAAAAGTCCGGTCCAAATCCAAGATAAGGCTTTACAGGAACTAAAGGTAGATTCATTTTCCATTTCAATAATAATGGAATATCCAAATAATCTGAGCTGTAACTTTTATCTTTCCACTCATACCCCATTTGTGAATAAAGAAGAGCTGCTTCTATACCAAATCCGGTATAAGGAACACCTATTTCCATCATAGGTCCTACCTGAAAACCTGTGGAACTTTTTATATCATTTAGATATTCATCGCCACTAAAATGTATTTTTGAAATATTTACTCCTCCCTTTACCCCGAAACGAATCTGGGCATCAGCCGGAACTGCAAGTAGAGCGAAGATAGAAACAAGTACCAGGCCTACAATCTTTTTCATTTTCATATAAAATGTATTAAATGGTTTATAGATTCGCAAATATATAAAAAAGAAAGCACAAAATGCAAACGGAGCTCATCCCGTTGCATATTCATGTTTCTTTCACTAAGTATTATGGCAGAATAATTAATTGATAAATTCATTCAACCACTTAGTAGAAAAAACAAATTAAGAAACAATTCATGTGTAGAATGGATTCTCGCATAGCCTTCCCTCGAAGCCGTCGAAACAATATACTTTGCAGGTCTTCTGACTTACTTCCGGTTTAAGCGCCTTCCCGATTTATGTCAGTGGCAGAGTATGCTTAACCATTAAACGAAGCTTACAGCAGCGGGACTGTTCAGGATTTACACCTGCTTCCCTTTTAATCCTTCCCTATGAACATAGAGCAGGAACAAAGCATACGCAAATATACTTATTTATTTCATTTTATATTTATTCTTTTTAAAATAAAAAAGCAGACTCTCCGGATTCTGAGAATCTGCTTGTATACTTATTTTTATTAAACGTTATTCGCCCAATAAAATTTCCAGAATCTGTACAGCCGCTTTAGCTACTGAAGTTCCGGGACCAAAGATGGCGGCCACGCCTGCTTTGTAAAGGAAGTCATAATCCTGTGCAGGAATCACGCCTCCGGCAATTACAATTATATCCGGACGGCCTAATTTTTTCAACTCAGCGATTACCTGTGGAACCAGTGTTTTATGACCGGCAGCCAGAGAGGAAACACCCATCACATGCACATCATTTTCTACAGCCTGACGGGCAGCTTCTGCCGGAGTCTGGAACAGAGGTCCCATATCCACGTCAAAACCACAATCCGCATAACCGGTAGCAACCACTTTTGCACCACGGTCATGTCCGTCCTGACCCATTTTCGCGATCATAATACGAGGCTGGCGACCTTCTTTTTTCGCAAATTCTTCTGCCAGCTGGCTTGCTTTAAGGAAGTCAGCATCTTTTCCTGTTTCTGATGAATACACGCCTGATATAGTTCTGATGATTGCCTTATAACGTCCTGCGATCTCTTCACATGCATCAGATATTTCACCCAAGGTAGCACGTAAACCTGCCGCTTTAACAGCCAGGTCAAGTAAGTTTCCTTCACCTGTACGAACACATTCCGTGATAGCAGCTAATGCTTCTTTTACAGCCTGTTCATCACGGTTAGCACGCAATTCATCCAGACGTTCAATCTGTTCTATACGTACAGCTGTATTATCAATTTCAAGAATATCAATCGGATCTTCTTTTTCCAGACGGTATTTGTTAACACCGACAATAGTCTGAACACCTGAGTCGATACGAGCCTGTGTACGGGCCGCAGCTTCCTCGATACGCATTTTCGGCAATCCGGTTTCAATAGCTTTCGCCATACCACCCATGCTTTCAATTTCCTGAATCAAAGCCCAGCCTTTTTGTACCAACTCATTCGTTAAAGACTCTACATAGTAAGAACCGGCCCATGGGTCAATTTCTTTACAAACCTGAGTCTCTTCCTGGATATAAATCTGAGTATTACGTGCAATACGTGCAGAGAAATCTGTTGGTAATGCAATCGCTTCGTCCAATGCATTGGTATGCAACGATTGCGTATGTCCCAATGCTGCTGCCATCGCTTCAATACAGGTACGCCCTACGTTGTTAAACGGGTCCTGCTCTGTCAGTGACCATCCGGAAGTCTGGCTATGCGTACGCAGTGCCAGGGATTTTGGATTTTTAGCACCAAAGCTTTTCACAATCTTTGCCCAAAGCATACGGGCTGCACGCATCTTGGCAATTTCCATGAAATGATTCATTCCTATGGCCCAGAAGAATGATAGACGGGGAGCAAATGCATCCACATCAATTCCGGCATTGATACCGGCACGGAGGTATTCCATACCGTCACACAAAGTATATGCCATCTCAATATCTGCAGTAGCACCGGCTTCCTGCATGTGATAACCCGAGATAGAAATAGAGTTAAACTTAGGCATCTTCTGAGAGGTATACTCGAAAATATCAGCGATAATACGCATAGAGAATTCCGGTGGATAGATATACGTATTACGTACCATAAACTCTTTCAGAATATCATTCTGAATAGTTCCGGCCATCTCTTCCAGTTTAGCCCCTTGCTCTAAACCGGCATTAATATAGAATGCCAACACAGGAAGAACGGCTCCATTCATTGTCATGGAAACTGACATTTTGTTTAAAGGAATACCATCAAACAAAACTTTCATATTTTCCAGTGAACAGATAGACACCCCTGCTTTACCTACATCACCCACCACACGCTCATGGTCAGCATCGTAACCACGGTGAGTAGCCAGGTCAAATGCAACCGACAAACCTTTTTGTCCGGATGCCAGATTACGGCGGTAAAAGGCATTCGATTCTTCTGCAGTAGAGAATCCGGCATACTGACGGATAGTCCACGGACGCATGGCATACATACCACTGTAAGGACCACGCAGATAAGGAGGTAATCCCGAAGCATACTGCAAATGCTCCATACCTTCCAGGTCTTCTTTTGTATATACTGATTTTACACCAATCTGTTCCGGTGTCTTCCAATCAGCTTCAATACCGTTAGCTTTCGCCCATTCTGCTGCATTGGTTGCAACAAATCCGGCATTTTTTATATCTATATTTTTGAAATTCGGTCTCATAATTTTTTAGTAGTTGGTAGTTAGTAGTAACTACATTTATTTATTAAATTCCCAACTTAGTATTAAAATTCTTCAATGTTTCAAGCACATTGCTTTTTACATTGATAAACTGGTCAATACCCTGTGCTTTTAATTCGTCTGCACAGGCAGGAGCACCTGCAACAACAAACAGGGCTTTTCCATCCAGAGCTTTGAAAGCAGCCGGTGCATATTCAGCATACTCATCATCACTTGAACAAAGTACCACAATATCAGCACCTGCTTTTACAGCAGCTTCCACACCAGCTTCTACAGTTTCGAAACCAAGATTATCAATCAGTTTATAACCTGCACATCCAAAGAAATTACTTGAGAACTGCGAGCGTGCCAGACGCATCGCCAGATTACCGATAGTCAGCATAAATACAGTTGGCGTTTTTCCACTCTTCTCCGTTACCAGACGTAATTCCTCAAATTCAGAAGCACCACGTGAGAAGTCAAGAACAGGAATCGCTGTTTCAGTTCCACCGGCACAACAACAACCGGCATCATCACATTTGATTTTCTCAGCAGCAGTCTCTGTAAAATTAGGATACTGATTAGTTCCCAACAGAATTTCTCTACGGGTTGCCACCGCTTTCTTACGTGCAGCGTTAGATGCATTAACAGCGTTTTGAATTTCTCCTGTTTTAGCTGCAACATAGAATCCACCTTTATCTTCTACTTCAAGGAATAATTTCCAGGCTTCTTCCGCGATAGAGTTAGTCAAAACCTCCACATAGTAAGAACCGGCAGAAGGGTCGACCACTTTATCGAAATGACACTCTTCTTTCAACAACAATTGTTGGTTACGTGCAATACGCTCTGAGAAATCATCCGATTGCTGATAAACCATATCAAACGGATGAACCGTAATAGAATCTACTCCGGCAATAGCAGCCGACATAGCTTCCGTCTGTGTACGTAACAGATTTACATGTGCATCATAAATAGTCATATTCCATTCGGAAGTTTGTGCATGAAGAGCCATTTTACAGGCACAACGGCACACAGCAGCAGATGGGTCAGCCGGACATTCACCTGCTCCTTCCGGATTATATGCAGCTACAATTTCAGCCCACAACCAACGGGCAGCACGGAACTTTGCAATTTCCATGAAGTAGTTGGCACTGATACCGAAATTAAATTTGATTTTTTTTGCTACTTCCTCCACAGAGAAACCTGCTTCTGTTAATTTAGCGATTAACTCATTTCCCCAGGCCAGTGCATAGCCCAATTCCTGTGTAATATAAGAACCTGAATCGCTAAAATACGTAGCATTTACAGCCAATACTTTATATTTTGGTAAGGCACGTCCTGCTTTGAGCACAGCAGAAGCACATTCTACCCAATTGTCAATTTTTTTACCTTTAATAAGAGGCTTTTTGAAAGGATTATAGTTGACAGAACCCAGGCATTTGTCCAGATCTGCACCTTTTTCAGTCAGATAAGCAGCCAGAATTGTAATGAGTTCTTCTGCTTTACAGATACAGGTATGGAAGTTCAGTTCGACAGCTTCCGGACAAATCCCTTCCAGTAAAGTGGCAACATTCGTAGCATTTACATCATCGCCTTTAATACAAAAGCCTAAAGAGTCTACCCCTTTCTGCAATAAAGAGAGGGCTTTTTCATTCGCGGCTTTGAAATCGCAGACTTTAATGTTCTGCCGCACTTTCCATTCGTTGTCTTTTTTAGTTCCACGCACATAGGGGAACTGTCCCGGTAGCGATTCTGTGGTTTTCAACCCTTCAATATCTTCCGCCCGATAGAAAGGATTCACATTAAACCCTTCTGTTCTCCACACAAGCTTTTTCTCAAATGGCGCCCCTTTCAGGTCTGCGGTAATTTTCGCCATCCATTCTTCCGTAGAAACCGGAGGAAATTCAGAGAAAAGTTTTTCTTTTAATTCTGCCATAATATTATTTGTTTATAAAAACTGGTATTAGTAAGTATAGTAT
>JAJBTP010000355.1 GCA_020860805.1 Tannerellaceae bacterium
GTTAAGAAGAGATTTAATACTGGTTCAGATAGAAGAATTAGGAAAAGTTATCGCACAAATTATGCATAACCGCAATCACGGAGCAGCACGTAAAAATACAGAATTAATACAGGTCGCCTATGACTCTTTGAAAACAGACAGTCATTTTCTGTTAACAGCCTCTCCTGAAGAAATTCACAGCCAACTCAACCACGAGGAATAGTGCCGGACTTCAACGTATGGAACTGGCGGCAAAGACCTTACTGGAGGAAGCCTACCTCTATCCGGATAAACAAACTGAAATTAACCGTAAAGCCAAAGAAATCCTGGAATATGTACAAGTCAACGATACTACTTTTTCGCTGAGCCGGTTCGATTTGTTAAATCAACTCTGAAATATTCTCCCTTATGATAAATAAACGGATATGTCTACTTTTGCTCCTCACTTGTTAGTTTTATACCTAACCTCCATACCTCTGATTTCCTCATTTACTTTTCCCTTACTGAATACTTCCTGTCCGTTTACAAAAGTTTTCAGGATTGTATGAGGGAAGGTATAGTTTTCAAAAGGCGACCAGCCACATTTATAAAGAATATTACCGGAAGTTACTGTCATTGGCTGAGTAGGGTCTACCAGAACTAAATCAGCATAATATCCGGGACGGATATAACCACGGCGTTCCATCCGGAATAAGTCTGCCGGATAATGACACATCTTTTCCACTACTTTTTCGTACGTGAAAATACCCTGTGAAGCCAGGTCCAGCATAGCCTGTAAAGAGTGTTGAATAAGTGGACCACCGGAAGCAGCTTTCAGACAACTACCTTCCTTTTCTGATAATAAATGGGGAGCATGGTCAGTGGCTACAATGTCAATCGTGTTATCAATTACAGCCTGCCGCAAAGCATCCCGGTCACTGCGTTGTTTAATAGCCGGATTCCATTTGATACGATTACCATACGTGGCATAGTCCTCATCTGTAAACCATAGATGATGTACACAGACCTCACCCGTAATCTGTTTATCCGAAACCGGCATCGCATTATCCAGTAAAGTCAATTCTTTGGCTGTGGAAAGATGCAAAATATGCAAACGGGTATTCAGGCGGGTTGCCAGTTCCACCGCTTCAGCCGAAGAAGCATAACAAGCTTCCTCACTCCGGATTTTACTATGGAAAGTAATATCCGGATTATCACCATATTGTTGCGTATATCTGGCAATATTACGTTTGATAACTTCTTCTTTTTCCGCATGGATAGCAATCAGCATACCGGATTCACTGAAAATTTTTTCCAAAGCCTCTTTCCGGTCTACCAACATATTGCCGGTAGAACTACCTAAAAATAGTTTCAATCCCGGCACCCGGCTACGATCCAGCGATTGGATAGCATCCATATTATCATTAGTCCCCCCAAAGAAAAAAGAATAGTTTGCCAGAGATGCTTCGGAAGCACGCCGAAATTTATTTTCCAGTGCATCCAAAGTCGTTGTCTGCGGATTTGTATTCGGCATATCCATGAAAGAGGTCACCCCTCCGGCCACAGCTGCCCGGCTCTCCGTAAAAATATCTCCTTTATGGGTTAAGCCCGGATCCCGGAAATGTACCTGATCATCAATTACGCCGGGAAGTAACCATTTACCGGTAGCATCCACAACCTTACATCCGGCAGTTTCAGCAGGTAATTCTCCGGTATATATTCCTTTTATAAAGGCTTCTTCCACCCATACCGAACCGGTAAAAGTTTTTCCTTCGTTGATGATTTGTGCATTTTTTAGTATAAATCCAGCCATATAGAAAGATTTTTTAATTCTGTTTTATTCACAAAGGTAACGCTTTCTTTTGAACTTCTTTTCCGGACAGCCGGGAAACAGAATTTTAACCCTCCTGTGATTCTTCCTTCATCCGGTTGACACATAGTTGTAACAGTCCGGTTCTACTTTTGCCACTGTCAAACACTAAGAAACAAAACATGCAGAAACTCCGGTTATTACAACGGAATCTATTACTAAAATGTTCCGATCTTCTTTTCATCCTTTGGGCTGGTGGTGCCGCCCTCCTCTCCTATACGATGGTATATGCCTTACGGAAACCTTACACAGCCGCTTTATTTGAAGGAATCCAGATTTTTGATATGGATTATAAAGTAGTCGTCACTATCACACAAATCATAGGCTATGTATTATCCAAGTTTATAGGAATCAAACTGATTTCGGAACTTAAAAAAGAAAAACGGTTAACTTATATCCTGTTCTTCGGATGTGCAGCCGAGGGTTCTTTATTACTTTTCGGCTGGTTACCCACCCCTTACAATCTGGGTGCTATGTTTATCAACGGATTATCCTTAGGATGTATGTGGGGTATTTTATTCAGCTTTCTGGAAGGACGAAGACTAACAGATATACTGGCAAGCCTGCTGGGAGTAAGCATCTTATTCAGTTCCGGATTAGCCAAATCTGCCGGATTGTATGTGATGAATACATGGCATGTACCAGAGTTCTGGATGCCGGCACTGGTAGGGGGTATTGCATTACCTGTGCTGATATTCCTCGCCTGGACCCTTCAGAAACTACCGGAACCCAACCAGGAAGATATTACACTAAAGTCCAAACGGGAAACTATGAATAGCCAGGCACGCTGGCAGTTATATAAAGAATATTTGCCTTTTCTCACTATCTTATTTATTGCCAACGTTGTATTAGTTGTTCTGCGGGATATAAAAGAAGACTTTCTGGTTAATATTATCGATGTTTCCGGACATTCATCCTGGTTGTTTGCCCAGATTGATACTATTATTACAGCTATCATATTAACCATCTTCGGACTGATGGTCTTTATAAAAGATAATCTGAAAGCGTTATCCATCCTGTTAATTCTGATTATTCTGGGAATGGGATGTATGACATTTATCTCCTTCAACCACAGCCGGCTGGAATTATCCCCTATTACCTGGTTATTTATCCAGAGCCTGTGCCTGTATATGGGCTATCTCTCTTTTCAGACTATCTTTTTTGACCGGTTTATTGCCTGTTTCAGAATAAAAGGAAATGTAGGATTCTTTATCGCCATCAATGATTTCCTGGGATATCTGGGTACAGTTATCGTACTGGTTATGAAAGAAATGCTTAGCCCGGATTTGAACTGGCGGGTTTTCTTTGACTACCTTTCTGCTTCGGTGGGCGTTATCTGTACTATTTCTTTTATTTATTGCCTCTATTACCTGCAACAACGCTATCAACGGGAGAATACTCCTGTCAAAAAGAAAACAGAGTCCATACCGGAAGCTACCCCTTCCTCGATATAATCTATAGAAAAACAGATATAACATTTTACTAAACAAATCAGAGTATGAATAAAATTTCATGTATTATTATGGACTGGGCCGGAACAGCTATTGATTTCGGATGTTTTGCACCACTCCATGCCTTTCTGAAAGTCTTCTCAGACGAAAAAAATCTTGCCATCACGTATCGCCAGGCACGTGAACCGATGGGATTACTGAAAATAGACCATATCCGTGCTATCCTGTCTATGCCGGAAGTATCCGGTCAATTCGAAACACGCTACCAACGTGCATGGAATGAAACGGATGTCAACGAAATGTATGCAAGTTTTGAGAAGCATTTGTTTGCTTCGCTAACAGACTTTACGGAACCCATTCCGGGCGTGATTGAAACACTGGACTTATTACGGAAAGAAGGTATAAAAATAGGTTCTACCACAGGTTATACCGGTAAAATGATGGAAATCGTACAACCGGAAGCAGCTAAAAAAGGATACCGGGTAGATAATCTGGTAACCCCGGATGGTTTACCTGCCGGACGCCCTGCTCCTTATATGGTCTACAAAAATATGATTGACCTGGGTATCCCCTCCATTGACCAGGTAGTGAAAGTAGGTGATACCATCGCCGACATCCGGGAAGGAGTCAATGCACAGGTATGGAGTGTTGGAATTATTACCGGAAGTAATGAAATGGGAATTACAGAAGAAGAAATGAAGAACCTGCCCAGCCGGGAACTTGAAAAAATGAAAGAGGAAGTCAGAAGAAATATGATAGGAGCCGGTGCAGATTATGTACTGGATACCATCTATGAATTACCGGCATGCATCGAATCTATCAACCTATTAATAAATAAAAAATGAACAACTATATATTATTAACTCCCGGACCGTTAACAACCTCAGAAACAGTGCGCCAGGCTATGATGAAAGACTGGTGTACCTGGGATAAGGAATACAATGAAGGCATTATTATGCCCATCCGCAAAGAACTTTTACAACTGGCAGGTGTAGATGAAGAAAACTACACCACTGTCTTATTACAGGGGAGCGGTACCTACTGTGTGGAAGCAACCCTGGGCTGTACGGTAAAAGACACCGATCAGCTACTCATTTTCGCCAACGGAGCCTATGGAGACCGGATGGGTGAGATTGCCCGTTATTATAACCTCAACCATACCGTCATCACTCTTCCGGAAACAGAACCGGTGACAGGTAAAATTGTAGAAGAAACCCTCCAACAACATCCGGCTGCCACACATGTTGCTGTCGTACATTGCGAAACTACAACCGGCATTCTCAATCAACTCGAAGAAATCGCCTGTGTACTTAAAGGCAAAAACCACCTTCATAGTAGATGCGATGAGTAGTTTCGGAGGGATACCTATCGACATGCAAGCGTTAGGAATTGATTTCCTGGTCAGCAGTGCCAATAAATGCATTCAAGGAGTACCGGGATTTGGTTTTGTGATTGCTAAACTGGATACATTCAAAGCCTGTAAAGGCATTGCCCGTTCTTTATCCCTTGATTTATATAACCAGTGGGAAACCATGGAAAAAGGGAAAGGGAAATGGCGTTTTATCTCCCCTACCCATGTAGTCAGAGCCTTCAGCCAGGCGTTGGACGAACTTCGGAAAGAAGGAGGGATTACTGCCCGCCACAAACGGTATGCAACCAACCAACAGATACTAATAGCAGGTATGAAAGAGTTAGGGTTCACTCCTTTGCTGGCAGATGAACTACAAAGTCCTATCATTACCTCTTTCCTCTATCCGGACGAACAGTTTTCCTTTAATGATTTCTACTACCGTTTAAAAGAAAAAGGATTTGTTATTTATCCGGGAAAAATCTCAGGAGCAGATACCTTCCGGATAGGAAATATTGGTGAGATAAATAATAATACTATCCGGCAACTCTTACAGGCTATCCGGGAAACGAAAGAATAATTATAAGAAAAAAAAGTAGTTACTAACGGAAGGGTGTCCAAAAGGCACCCTTATTTTTATATAAAAAATGAGCAGGCGGTCCTCACGGACGGACTGCCCTAAGCATCTAAGAACTATTTT